>CAYNBB010000012.1:0-32799 GCA_964395655.1 uncultured Azospirillaceae bacterium
AACGAGTCGGCGCCGCCGTTAAAAGCGGCTTCTCTAAAATTGCCCACCGTTTTCCGATGCTTTCGCTCGGTGACGTTTTCTCCATTGAAGAAGTCGAAGATTTTATCCGCGGCGTCAAACGTTTTCTCAATACGTCCGAAGAAATCGCTTTCATGAGCGAACCAAAAATTGACGGCCTGTCATTTTCCGCCCGTTATGAAAACGGCATTTTTGTTCAGGGAGCAACCCGCGGCGACGGTACCACCGGCGAAGACATTACCGAAAATCTCAAAACGATTCGCCAATTGCCCCTGCAAATAAAAAACGCTCCGAAAATTCTGGAAATCCGCGGCGAAGTTTATATGTCCAAAACAGACTTTTTCGAACTGAATGACCGTTATGAAAAAGAAGGGAAAAAAACTTTTGCCAACCCGCGCAACGCCGCAGCCGGTTCATTACGGCAGCTGGATCCCAAAATAACCGCCGAACGCAACCTGAGCCTGTTTGCTTATACCTGGGGCGAGGTCTCCGAACGCGTCTGGACGTCACAAGAAGAATTTTTCGCTCAGCTTAACGACTGGGGGTTTCCGACCAATCCCAACAATACCTTATGCCTCAACGTTAAAGAAATTGAAAAAAGCTTTAACAGACTGATGGAAATTCGTTCAGCCCTGCCCTATGACATTGACGGCGTCGTTTATAAGGTCAACTCGATTGAATTACAAGAACGCCTCGGTTTTCTGACACGTACGCCTCGCTGGGCCATCGCTCACAAATTTCCGGCCGAACAAGCCCTGACCACGGTCAATAATATCCGTATTCAAGTCGGACGAACCGGCGCCTTGACTCCGGTTGCCGATCTTGAGCCGATCAACGTCGGCGGCGTTATCGTATCGCACGCCACGCTGCACAACGAAGATGAAATTAAACGCAAAGATATCCGCATCGGCGATACTGTCGTTATCCAACGTGCCGGCGACGTTATCCCTCAAATAGTCGCCGTGGTTGTGGAGAAACGTCCGGCCGATTCGCTTGAATTCGAGTTTCCGCATGTCTGCCCGCAATGCGGTGCCCACGCGATTCGCGAAGAAGACGAAGCCGTTCGCCGCTGCACCGGCGGATTATCCTGCCCGGCTCAGGCAATCGAACGCATGATTCATTTTGTTTCGCGCGACGCTTTTGATATTGCCGGACTGGGCGATAAAATCATCGAAGATTTTTATCATGAAGGAATTCTTCATACCCCTGCCGACATTTTTACGCTCGAGCAACGCAACCGCGGCGGAGATGACTTATTTTCTGCCGGACAGAGCTTGCATCTTGAACGTAAAGAAGGCTGGGGTAAAAAATCCGTTGAAAATTTGTTCAAGGCTGTTAACGATAAACGCACAATCAGCCTGCCGCGCTTTGTTTATGCCCTCGGCATACGCCAGGTCGGCACGGCCACGGCTCTTCTGATTGCCAAAAACTACGGCAATTTCTCCCGCTTTATGAATGACATGATACGCAAAGAAAGCGGAAAACTTGTAGCCATTGACGGCATCGGCGCTTCAATGGCTACGGATATGGTCGAATTTTTTCAAGAACCGCACAACATTGACATCATCAACAAACTTTTATCCGAAGTTTCCGTTGAAGATTATATTGACACTACCGATTATAATTCGCCGATTGCAGGAAAAACCATTGTCTTTACCGGCACGCTGGAACGGATGACGCGCTCGGAAGCAAAAGCCAAAGCCCAGAACCTCGGAGCCAAAGTTGCCGGCTCCGTTTCGGCGCACACCGATTATGTTGTTATGGGAACAGATGCCGGTTCCAAAGCCGCCAAAGCCAAAGAACTCGGCATCGCAATTCTAAGCGAAGAGGAATTTCTGGATCTGATAAAACAGACGCTTATCTGACCTCAATGTCCAAAAAGAAAAATTTATAACATTGCGCCAAAACAATGTTAAAGTAAAAAGCCAGCAACGACAACGGCACTGCCGTCAGCCACAGCGGCGAACCGATAACCGACGTGAGATAATAAACCAGCGATCCGGACAAATTGACGATAATGGCCAGCAAAAGCAATTCCCAATAATTGCCGCGGGTTTTCTCAAACGCCGATTTCAGCAACCCGCTGCGGCCGATAAGCGAAGAAATCCATGCAAAAACCGGACGATAAAATATCAACGGCGCCAACAAGGTCACCACTACGTTGATAACCGCGTCGACCACATCGTCCTCCTGCATGTGAGACTGCAAAAAATAACTATACCGATCAATAAACTCCGGCGGCATATGCGGCAGGAACAACGGCACTATAGGCAAAATCACCAGTGCGCTGACAACCATAACCGACAGCACCAGAATTTTACTCGACGGCACCATCGAATTCAATAACGGACGTAGCGACCAATAAGGTTCACGTTTGAAGCAATAGCGAAACAAAGCCCCCCACAATACGTACATCGCACACAAAACCGGCCAAAACCAAATTGTTTTCCAGCTGTACGCAGCCGCCATACAAATAACGTAATTTAATACGGCAAACAACGCCGAAACTGGAAAATTCCCGCGAACGAACCGCCACGCGTCCGTCAAAACCCTGGCAATCGGCAACTTGCCGTTTTTGATTTCTTCAGCCATTTCAGCTCCTTATCTGATTGATGAATCCATCGGATTAAAACGCAAGCGCATCACTTTCCACATATCGTACTTTTCGGCATATTTATCGGCCAAAATCTGATACGGCGCGCAAATGTAAACGGCACGGCGGGCACTGTCAGCCACCGAACGAAAGTGATTGTCATTATTATAACGACTCATATCCGCAATATCTACCCGACGCACGCTTCCGTCCTGATTCAGCTGAGCTTTGATTTCAACAACCATATCTTCAATTCCCATGGCGCCGGGATCAAGATTCCAGCAGGCACGCAAACGACCTGCAATCGCATCAATCTCCGAAATTGAAAGTTCACTGAAATACGAACCTCCGATACCTCCTTCGATTCCCATGTTATTAACGTCGGTTCCCTCTTTGATAGTCGCAGTCGTATCGGTATTGCCTTCTTTTTCAAGCGCATCAACCGAAGCCAGCAAACTCTTCAACGGATTCGCAAGCTCGGGCTTGGAAGAATCTTTCTTCGCCTCTGTTTTTTTCTGAGGTACCGGTTTCTTAGGCTGCGGCACTACTTTTGGTTTGCGCGGCTGCGGCTTGATTTTCGGTTTTGCCGCCGGTTTGGGCGCTTCCAGAAAATCGTTCTTTATCGGTTTGGGCTCGGCGACAGGCTCTTCTTTAGGCTCCTCTTTCTGAACTTCTTTTTCAGGCTCAGGCTCCGGTACGGCTTCTTCTTTCGGCTCTTCTTTGGTATATTTCTTTTCTATCTTGCGCTTAACCTTGCTGGCCTCGCGGTCTTCGTCGCCGAATTTCGCCTTCGGCGGAAGATTGGTCATCTCCGAAATTTTAACATCTTTCAAATCCACGATAATCGGCACCTGCCCCGGCGTTGTCCGGTTGTTCCAGAACAACGGCAAATCGATAACGCACAGCAGAAAAACGGCTATGTGCAAAGCAATCGATTTTTTCAGAGGCGTATTCATCAGTGTCTGTTTTTCCTGCGCTGAGACAAAGGTTGCGGCTCGGTCTTAAGACCGACTTTTTCAAAACCGGCTTCTTTCAAAATCGCCATCAGCCCGATAACCCGGCCGTACTGCGCCGAAGTATCTCCCGAAATCGTTACCGTCAGCTTATTGTTGGCATTCTGCAGCGCTTTAAGTTTTTCAATGATTTTATCGGCAGGAATCTCCGTCTCGCCGATGTAATAATAGCCGTCTTTGTCAACGCTGACATTAATCGAAGTCTCCTCGCCTTCCATCGCCTTGCCGCCGACTTTCGGCAGATCCAGCGCGATGCCCGAGGTCATCAACGGCGCCGCCACCATAAACACCACCAGCAACACCATCATCACATCCATCAGATTGGTAATGTTGACATCGGCATTGCGACGGTAACGCAGCGACTGACGACGGCTGTTCTGGGCTGAAAACATGATTATTCTCCGGCCATTTCGGCTTTGATAGCCGTATCGTCGATTTCACGCGACAAAATACTCGAAAACTCCGCCATGAAATTTTCCATCCGCTTGGCGTATTTGTCAATGTCCGACGAAATTTTGTTATACGCGACCACCGCCGGAATGGCGGCAATCAGGCCGAACGCGGTCGTAAACAGAGCCTCGGCGATACCGGGCGCCATTGCGGCCAGAGAATTGCTCTGAGTGGAGGCAATCGCGTTAAAGCTGTTGATAATGCCCCAAACCGTGCCGAACAGACCGACCAACGGCGCCACCGAACCGGTTGAAGCCAAAAACCCCAGACGGTTGTCCAGCTCGTCCAGCTCTTTTTCCATCGAAACCGTCATTGCCTTTTCAATACGCTGCTGCAGAGAAACGCCGCGCAAACCGCGGTCGGTTTTGGACTTAAGAATATTGGTGCGCTTCCATTCCCGCATGGCTGCCACAAACATCGCCGCCATCGGATCCGACGGATGATTGCCGATTGTTTCGTATAAGCGGTCTAATGAACCGCCCGACCAAAAACGCTCTTCAAATTTTTGCGAGCGTGATTTCAACTGACGCAAGACGCCCCATTTTTCAAAGATAATCGCCCACGACCAAACCGAGGCGGCGATCAGTCCGATCATCACAACCTTGGTGACCATATCCGACGCCCAGACCAGATCCCACATCGACATTTGAGCGGCAACTTCTTGTACAACTTCTGTTTCCATAGTAAAACAATACCTTTTTGATTAAAGATTTCACAAATTTTATCCGGAACTTAGCATAAAATCTTAAAGATTCAATTAATATGTTATTATTGCGGCATAATTTTTACACAACGAACAAGCCGTTCGTCACGCCGTCTGAATCTTTGTCCTCAGCTCTTTGGGAATCCGTACCGGCCGCTTGGTTTTAAGAGACATATAAACGGCCTTGACGTCAATGCTCGCCAGAATCCGGTCTCCGCGCATAATGTCCTGATGCATGTCAACGCTCGCCCCGCCGACCGAGGTCACCCGGCAGCTCACCACCAACTCGTCGTCCAACACCGCCGGCATCTGATAATCAATATCGCAGTGACGCACCACAAAACCGTGTTTGTCCTCACTTTCAAGCTCATCCTGCTGACGGACACCCAGTGCGCGGATGAATTCGGTGCGCGCCCGTTCGGCAAATTTCAGATAATTGGCATAATACACGATACCGCCGGCATCGGTATCCTCATAATACACGCGCACCGGAAACAAAAAAACGTTATCCTGCAATTCTCCGCAAGCCGGAGCAACCGGTTTTATAATCATCTTATCTTCTCTCTTGTTCAGTTAATTATCCAAAAGGTCCAGCTGTGCGGAAACGTTTTCCTTCCGCAGCTGCGGTACGCCCAAATACCGGCATCCCAACTCCGAAATCACACGACCGCGCGGCGTCCGCTGCAAGAACCCGAGCTTAAGCAAAAACGGCTCGATAACCTCTTCAATGGTTTCCCGCTCTTCGGACAAAGCTGCCGCCAGCGTATCAGCGCCGACCGGGCCGCCGCCGTAGTTTTGCACGATACAGTTGAGATAGCGACGATCAAAGGCGTCCAACCCCATATCGTCAACATCCAGACGCTTAAGCGCAACGTCGGCAATCTTATTATCGATTTCCGAAGCGCCGCAAACCGCACCGAAATCGCGCACCCGCCGCAACAGACGCCCAGCCACGCGCGGCGTCCCGCGCGAGCGTTTGGCAATTTCAAGCGCCCCGACGTCGGAAAGCGGCATTCCGAGCAGATGCGCGCCGCGCAAAACGATTTTCTTTAAATCGTCCGGCGAATAAAAATCCAGTCGCAGCGGTATTCCGAAACGTTCTCGCAACGGTGTCGAGAGCATGCCCGAACGCGTTGTCGCGCCTACCAGCGTAAACGGCGGCAAATCAATCCGCACCGACCGCGCCGAAGGCCCCTCGCCGATAATCAAATCAAGCTGAAAATCTTCCATTGCCGAATACAAGACTTCTTCAATCGCCGGATTCAGACGATGAATCTCGTCAATAAACAAAACGTCGTTGCGTTCCAGATTGGTCAAAATAGCGGCCAAATCTCCGGATTTGGAAATCATCGGCGCCGACGTAGCTCGAAATCCGACCCCGAGTTCCTTAGCCACGATTGACGCCAGCGTCGTCTTGCCCAGTCCCGGAGGCCCGAACAACAATACGTGATCCAGCGCTTCGCCGCGCGATTTTGCCGCTTCGATAAATATCTTGAGATTTTCGCAAACAGCTTTCTGCCCCACGAAATCGGCCAGACTGGTCGGACGCAGATTTACCGGGCTGTTTTGTCCGGTCTCATCTTCATTCTGTTTTTTCGGACTCACGATCCGCTCCTCGTCAATCATTGTCGATTAGTCCTTTTTAATAAATTCTTTCAAAGCCAGTTTAATAAGTCCGCTCATATCGGCATCGGGCTCCTGCGCCATTGCCTGATTAACCGCACGATACGCCTCCAGCCGCTGATACCCGAGATTTACGAGTGCCGAAATGGCATCTTCCATCAGAGACGGATCCTCAACCCGTGCAGCAAGCTTATCTTCATAATTTTCGACCTGCTCGTCCGCATTCATTCCCTGATAATCCATTTCTTTGGCAAACTCCCCGACAGGAACGGTTACAATCTTGTCTTTCAGCTCGGTAACGATACGCGCCGCAAGCTTCGGCCCGACACCGCTGGCTCGCGTAAACAAAGTCTTGTCCTGCGCCGCAATCGCCTGCGACAATTGTTTGGGCGACAGCACCGACAAAATCGCCAGACAAACTTTGGCGCCCACACCCTGAACTTTGGTCAGGGTCGCAAACCACTCTTTTTCCCATGCGTCGCCAAATCCGAACAACGAAATGCTGTCTTCGCGCACCACCGTTTCAATCGCCAGACTTGTCTCCAGCCCGACAGTCAGGCGTCCGAGCGTTTTGGCCGAAGCAAAAACCAGATACCCGACGCCGTTAACGTCGACAATGCAGGAATCTTCGCCGATTGAATCAATTTTTCCGCGTAATTTGGCAATCATCCATGTATTCCTCAAAAACCGTTTGTCAATATCCTAAACAAAAAGCGCCGGCGACTCAAGCGCTTTTTGAAATTTCAGAACAAAAAAAGAACTTTTATGCCGCCGTGCAATTGTTTTTCTCATAATTTTCCAGATATTCAAGCCATTCCGAACATCCCTGTTCTTCAAAAAACTGCCGCAGAAAGGACACCATAAATTCATGACGTTTTTCAGCCTCTTTACGGCCGGATGCCGTCATCATCATGTTTTTGAGTCTCAGCAGTTTCTCAAAGAAATGATTTATAAAATTATCCGAAGTCCGGTTCGGCTTTTTGTATTCTTCGGCGCTCATATTGAGCTGCGGCCAGATTTCCGGCGCAAAAATCGGCGTGTCGCAGCGAGCCAACGCATACGTCAGGCAACGGATTGTCCCCAGCGCGCCGATGGCGTCAAGCATATCGGCATCGGACACTATTTTTCCCTCCAAAGTCTGAGGCCTGATTCCTTTCAAAGCCTTATTGTATCCCATAGAACGGATAATTTTGCAGACAACGTCCCGCTTTTCCGACGCAACACCGCTTTCATTCATAATTTTTACGGCATTCGTCAATCTGTCGGCACTCTCTGCGCCAAACAACTTATAATCGTCAACATCATGCAGCAACGCGGCCAACCCGGTAATTTCCGCATCGGCACCTTCAGCCGAAGCCAGCCGGAGCGCCGTTTTAAAAACCCGTTCGGCATGTTCAAAACCGTGACCGGTATTATCCTTGTCCAACAACACGCGCACCGATGCGCGGACAGCTTCGATATCCATTTTATTCCCCCTTTCCGGCGGCAGAGCGCCGCGCCGGTCTGAAACTGTTATGACAAATCGCCATCGCCAGCGCATCCGATGAATCGTTGTTTTTAGGCCGGCAACCCGGCAACAGAATTTTAACCATTGTTTCGACCTGTTTTTTGTCGGCTTTGCCGACGCCGACCACCGCTTTTTTGATTTTGTTCGGCTCATATTCCGTCACCGGAACGCCGAACAACGCCGGCGCCAGAATCACTACTCCGCGCGCCATGCCGAGCTTAATCGTCGAAGTAGGATTATCGTTCAGAAAAACCTGTTCGATCGCCGCCTCGTCGGGTTTATACAATTCAATCACTTCGGACAACGTTTTGTGAATAACCGCCAGCCGTTCGGCAATCGGCTGTTTCGGCGAAGTCGGAATAAAACCGTCGGCCACATAACGCAGACGGTTGTTTTCGACTTCAATCACGCCCCAGCCGGTAGACGACAAACTCGGATCCAAACCCAAAATTCTGACCATTTCATCCCTCGTAAAAAAATCCGCTGCCGGTAGTATAAAACAGGCAGCGGATTAAATCAGCAAAAATCGGAAATTATTCCTCAGGATTCAGCTTTTGCATCACTTCGTCGGAAATTTCCGCATTATGATAAACGCGCTGAACGTCGTCATCATCTTCCAACGCATCGACAAAATCGAAAAACTTCTGCGCGGTTTCCAAATCGTTTATATCGGTCTTGACCATCGGCTTCCAATCCAGACGCGAAGCAGACGGCGTTCCGAAAACTTTTTCCAGAGCTTCGGTCACAACGCCCAAATCATCCGGCAGCGTCTCGATTTCATGATGCTCTTCATCGCTGACGACGTCATTGGCACCTGCTTCCAGCGCCGTCTCAAACATTTTGTCGGCATCCGCGGCAGACAGCGGATATTCGATAAATCCGATCCGTTCAAAATTAAAGGTAACCGAACCGCTCTCGCCCATAACGCCGCCGCGCTTGCCGAAAATGGTGCGAACGTTGCCGGCCGTACGGTTTTTATTATCGGTCATCGCCTCAACGATAATGGCGACTTTTCCGGGACCGAACCCCTCATAACGGGCAGAAACATAGTCGGCGCCGCCGGTCGTCTGGCTGGCTTTGGCAATGGCACGCTCAATATTGTCCTTGGGCATGCTTTCGGCACGGGCAGCCTGAATGGCAAGACGCAAACGCGGATTTTTATCAGGCTCCGGCAGACCGCTCTTGGCGGCAATGGTAATGTCGCGCGCCAGCTTGGCAAACATTTTTGCCTTTTTGGCGTCCTGCGCACCCTTGCGGTACATAATGTTTTTAAACTGGGAATGTCCAGACATTTGATTATTCCTCATTCTGAAATTTTGTTATAAAACTCGCCAATCTTATACAACAAGCAAAAAACAAGCGCAAGAATTTTTTAAAAATTTTCATGCGTTGACAGCAGAGTGTACATAACAGTACATGAGGATGTCACCGTCCCGCTAATTTTGTATCAGAAAGCCAAAATACGAACTTTCCCCTATTTAAGAAGCATATAAGTAATCTTATCGTTATCCGCTTGCAAAACGCGCATATTAACGCCGTTGATCGTAATCAGACCGGGCTTGTTCGGAAAACTGACGTTTTCAAACGTGCCCTTGTCACCGGATTGATAATCCAGATAGGTAAACCAGATGCGGTCAAGCCGAACACCGTCATACTTAACGTCATACCCCTCAATCGGCTTGGTCTGTTCGGCTTTGCTGGTATTCACGTTAATCATGCGCAAATCTTTGGGATACGGGAAAAACTCGTTTTCCAACAAGATCAGATAGCCGTCTTTGATTTGTCCGGCCTTGCCGTAAAACTCACCCTGATTGTTAATCAAAAAGGCAAAACCCTCGATTGCATCGGGCAACAGACGATATTCGACGCCGTCGATCTCAACCTTGCCGATAACCTTATAAGTCTCTTTGTCGGAAAGCTTATGCGGCAGGCCGGGACTTGACAATACGCCGTTTTTGTTGGGGCGAAGCAGTTCCTGCGCATACAGGTCGCGACGATATACTTTGGCATTCAGGACAGAGTAGCCTTTGTAAACCGTCTGCGCTTCGTTGTATTTAAAATTGTTTTCCTCAATCAGCTCGGTTTTCACCAATACCGGTTTCTGCTCCGAAAAAGATATTTTATACCCCTCGGCCATAACAAAAATATCGTTGCGAAACCCCAATATATCATAATTTTCGGCACGCAGACAACCTGCCAGCAACGCCACGGACATCAGCATCAATATTTTTTTCATACAAAGCCTCTTCTTATCAATAAGAATTAAATTTATTTTTAATTATTATACTATAAACTGATTTTAGTAAATAAATTTATAACAGACGAGGATAATTCACGCATGATGAGCAGTTGCTGGCAGGTCAGTTTTCTTCCGCAACAGAATGCCGACCCGTTTTTCGAAGACTTTCTGGAAGAATACTTTGAAGTCACCGCCCAAAATTACGCCGATGACGGACAAGACGAATACATCGGTTATCAGAGCGGAAACTTTGACGAAGCGGCCATGCTTGCCGCGGCAAAAGCCCGCAACCTCAAGCTGCCGCCTTACCGGATAACGCATCTCGAGAGTGCCAACTGGCTCAAAGATTACGTTATTGAATTTGCACCGTTTGAAATATGCGATTTTATGATTTACGGCATTCACGAAAAAAACGCGCCGCAGACAGATAAGATTCCGTTGCAAATATATGCCGCTACGGCTTTCGGCTCTGATCATCCGACTACTCGCGGCTGTCTGACCGCGATCAGCGAATTATACCACGGCGGTTTTCCGACGCGGAACGTTCTGGATGTCGGCACCGGCTCGGGCATCCTGTCGCTGGCCGCCGCCAAATTATGGACCGAAGCCGGGTTTACCGCCGTCGACATTGACGAAGAAGCCGTCCTCGTCACCCAAAGCAACGCCGTCACCAACGGACTTGACGGCCGCGTCGTCTGCGCGCAAAGCGACGGATATCAAGCCGAAATTGTCCAAAACAATGCGCCTTACGACTTGATTCTGGCCAACATTCTGGCTCGACCGCTGATCGAAATGGCACCGGATCTGGCGCAAAACCTGAAATCCGGCGGCTATTGCATATTGTCGGGCTTTGTTGACGAACAGACCGACTGGGTTATTTCCGAACATCAAAAACAAGGACTGCGCCCGCTCAAAATCTATTCACAGGAAAACTGGCGCGCCGCCCTGATGCAAAAGGCATAAAAAATGACTCTTTCCGAATTTCAAAAAAAATTATCCAAACACGGATATGACGCTTATATCCTGACCAGAGGCAACATGTTTCTCGGACAGGACATCCTTCCCGAAGAGAACAAAATTCTTGAACTCACCGGCTTTTCGGGTTCTGCCGGCACGCTGATCGTCTGCCCCGAAAAAGCCTGGCTGCTGGTTGACGGCCGGTACGAACTTCAGGCCGCCCGCGAAGTAGATACCGCACGAACGGAAGTTGTCTGCACCGCAGACACTGTCGGCAGCTGGATTGAAGCCAATTTTCTCACGCCGTTTAAGATTGCCTATAACCCCTGGTGTCATTCGATTAACGAAGTCGATTACTGGCTGCGCGTTTTGAAAAAACACAATTTTACCGCCGACACTGCAGATCTTCCCGGCACCAGGCTGACCGCAAAAAAAGTTAAAATATTTGAACACGACATCGAATTCTGCGGCGTCTCGACCGAAGAAAAAATATCCTGGCTGACGCGTTTTATGGCCGAGCAAAACCTTGACGCTTATTTTATTGCCGCCTGCGACGCCGTCTCCTGGCTGCTCAACCTGCGCTCCGACTGTCTCCCCGACACCCCGATTCTGCGCGCTTTCGCCTTGGTTGACAAAGACGGCGGCGTCAACCTGTTTACCGACGACACGGGCAAGATAGAAACCGAACTTACGTCCTTCAAAGGCCGCGCAATCGGCTTCGCCGGCGCGAAAACGCCCAAACAAATCCAGATACTGATGAAAAAACATAAAATCCGGTTTGAAAATATTGCCAACCCGATAGAAAACTGGAAAGCGGTCAAAAACCCGATCGAACTTGCAGGCATCCGCAAAGCCCACATTCGAGACGGCGTCGCCGTGGTAAAATTTCTGCACTGGCTGGAAAACTGCCGGCAACCCGTCGACGAGCTTGGCGTTGTCAGAGAACTGCGCCGTTTCCGCGCCGAGCAACAAAATTTTTATTCCGACAGTTTCGAAACGATAGCCGCTTTCGGCCCCAACGGCGCGATTGTGCATTATCACCCGACAACAGCAACCAATTGCCGCCTTGCTCCCGGTTCGGTTCTGCTGCTTGACAGCGGCGCCCAGTATTTTGACGGCACCACTGACATCACACGAACCATTGCGATCGGCGAACCGGCCACGGAACTCAAAGAAAGTTTCACTCAAGTGCTTAAAGCGCATATTGCTGTCGCCGACGCCTGTTTTCCGATCGGCACGGGCGGTAATGCCCTTGATGCGCTGGCACGCGCACAGCTTTGGAAATTCGGCAAAGAATATCGCCACGGCACCGGCCACGGCGTCGGATGTTTCCTAAACGTACACGAAGGCCCGTTCAGCCTTTCTGTCAAAAATTCGCAGCCGCTCAACGCCGGCATGGTTACCTCAATAGAACCCGGCTGTTACAAAGAAGGCGCTTACGGCATTCGCATTGAAAATCTGGCCTGCGTCGTCCCGGCATCAAACCCCGGGTTTGACGAACCCATGCTCAAATTCGAACCTTTGACGCTGGTTCCTCTTGATAAACGCCTTATCAGCAAATATCTCTTAACCACAGCAGAAATAAACTGGATCAACGCCTATCACGCCGAAATTTATCAGAAGCTGCACGGACACCTGGACGCCGAAACTGCCGAATGGCTGCGGCAGACCTGCGCCCCGCTTTAATTCACCGGAAAGCGATTTTTCTCTTGAAACCGTTTTCCGGATTTTCAGGAGAATGAGATGAAAAATTTTGTTTTTGCCCTGCTGTCCACCCTTGTTTTTTCCCTCGGCGCCCGCGCCCAGGTTGAGCCGACCGACGGCTACATGCCTTCTCAAAGCCTGCAGGAATATTTCGATGCGTCAAACGCCGATTACGACAAATCAATTATTTACGTCTTCTTTAACAACGAACCCTGCTATACCTGCGCCGAAGCCATAGAAATGATAGAAAACCTCTATGACCGTGAATTTGCAGACGACTTTAACATGTTTCTGATTAATTATCAAAACGACGACGAAAACAACTTTATCGAAACCTATCGCCTCTCGCAACCGCTCGAAGTCGTACTTGTGCGGATCGACGACGGTGCCGCTTTCGGCTACAAAAAGATAGAAAACCTTCAGGATATGACTTCCGATCCGGTAAGTTTCAACGATTACCTGAGCAGTCAAATAACCGACTACCTAAGCGCCGAATACTAAAGTTCATGCATCTTTTCGGCGTTAAAAATGCGAATTCTCTCCAACTGTTGCTTTTTGACAAAGCGCAGATATGCCTCATATGAAAAAAGCATGACAAAAGACAACAGCAACGGCAACAGGTAATAAATGATACGGTAAGCTATCAAAGCGCCGAACAACAGCGCCTGATTATGTTCTCCCGGAATAATATACATAAACAGTCCTTCAAACACACCGAGCCCTCCCGGCACCTGACTGAACACGCCCAAAACCTGCGCGATGATAAACACGCCCATAAAGACGTCAAACGAAATCGTCAGAAACGGTGTCAGCGAAAAATACAATACCAACGACGCCATCAAAATGTCCGCGGCACCGATAAAGACCTGCGCCAGAGCCATCCGGAAAGACGGAATGTCAAACTCCACCTCTTTAATGACAATCGGTTTTTTATAAAACAGCGACGCCCAAAAATAGACCAGCAGCCCGATTACCGAAACCAAAGTAATGATTTCGGTCGTCAGACGCGAAACCGAACCGGCACCGAAAGCATGATTCGGCGTCAGAAAGAAACCGACGATAATCAAAAAGAAGCAGGCCACCAGATAGGTAAAACCGGAAAACGTAACCATTCGTACGATTTCCGAACCTCTGAAACGCCAACGCGTATACAGGCGATAACGGATTGTGCCGCCCGAAACGACGGCATGCCCGGCATTGTTGCTGACAGAAAATCCGACAAACCCCGCAAAAATCCATTTCCACGGAGCCAGCTTACGTTTAATATAACGCAAAGCCAGATAATCATACGAAGACAAAGCGACATATCCGCCGAGCGATGCAAAACAGGCCATCCACAGATTGCGCCCCGGGATCGAAAACAACGCGTCTTTAATTTCGGCAAAACTGTATTTGGAAAGCTGGGCATAAAGCATATATGCAGCCACCGCAAAGAAAAACAACCCGGCCCACGAAATCGTCTTTTTCAAAATTTTTTTAGTTTTACCAGCCATCAAACATCCTTCACAAAAAACTCATATCCAAATGTTATAATAACAAACTGCCGCAACGTCAACCGCTATTCATTATTTTTTCGGAATATAACGCATCTTTCCGTCTCTCCCGCCACCGCATAAACTTCAGCGCCGCATTCCCATAAAAATACAGGAAATTTACACATTCAGCCCGGTATTTTAATTAACCCGAACAAATAATCGAAAACGACAACAATTTTTATTGACATTCAAAAAGGTACACTATATAAGGTCTTCAGTTGATTGCCGACATAGCTCAGTTGGTAGAGCTACTGATTTGTAATCAGTGGGTCGGGAGTTCGAGTCTCTCTGTCGGCACCATTAAAACCCTTGATTCTCAAGTAAAAAAAGCAGTGTTATTTGTAATAACACTGCGAAAAAAACCGGAAAGAAAGACTAAAAAGCAACGGCTAAACGAATACCTTCACAGGGATCGTCCGCATCGCACCATCCGTCATTTTCTCTCTCCAAATCGAAACAATAAACACAACAATTCCTGACAACCCCCGGATACTTGTCAGAACACCAAATTTTTCCCCAATAACCGTCGGCTTCGATTCCGTTTTCTTTCAAAACATCAACCGTTATGATAAATTTTGCCTGTTCCTCTGTATTGATCCAAGCCAACCTCAAAGGGTTTGAAGAGGGCAGAAACCCCGGCTTACCGTTAAACTGCATCGTTTCGGCAAATCTTTTGACTTTTTTCATGCCGGTCGACGAAACATTGCTTCCCGAACCGCATTTTAAGGCAATCATCACACCGGACAACAGTTGAATTCCCCAAAGTTCATGCTTGCGGTTCAGATCTAGCCCGTTTTCAACCGTCATTCGATTTCCCCGGCGATATACCAAAGGCAATTCCGTCGGTATCAAACTTGCTTTGTCACAACCTCGGTTGTTAAACCAATTTGTCAATTCGCTTTCGCTGATCTCCAGAGCTGCAATAACGGCTTCAAGAGCGTTAATTTTACTTGTCTTCATAATTAATAATTTTTTAGATAAATATTTTTGTTTACTAAGTACTTCCAAAATAATTAAACAAATACTTGCGATTAAGCCATGTTTATAACACATGTTTTTTCGAAAAACAAGCTCAGATTTGCCAAAACGTTTCATTTTGGACAAAATATATAATTCCGAAAATCAGAACATCAGCCGGAAAACTTCCGTTCGCTCCGACCGTACACCGACAATATAAGGCCTGTCCGCAAACCTATTCCTTAATTTGAGCAAGCCAATCGTCAAGCCCGCCGGTTCCGCGGCCGTAACCGACCCAGCCGTTTTGTTCCACTTTGCAACCTTTACACTGTTTCGTCATGTCAGAAATGGTTTCCTGAACACCGCCGCCGCCGTGAGTGATAAAGGGAACAACCGTCTTCCCCGTCATATTACAAGAGGCGATAAAGCTGCTTACCTGAGGCGTAATTGTTCCCCACCAGTTCGGCGAACCGAGAAAAACAATGTCATATTGAGAAATGTCCGCCACCTCCGTCGTCAGTTTGGGGCGAAAACCTTCCTCTATTTCCTTTTTTGCCTGCTCGGTCATCGGACGATACTCGTCGGGATATGTTCCTTCCGTCCTGATTTCAAATATATCTCCGCCGACCTTCTGATGAATGGCTTCGGCAACTTCTTTGGTATTGCCGCTGTATGAATAATAGGCCACTAA
Source organism: uncultured Azospirillaceae bacterium (assembly GCA_964395655.1). Classification (GTDB taxonomy): domain Bacteria; phylum Pseudomonadota; class Alphaproteobacteria; order RF32; family CAG-239; genus CAZU01. The sequence continues at coordinate 15,991 of CAYNBB010000012.1, forward strand.
AATTTTCTTGTTTTCCATCTGCTTAATTCCTTCGTTAATTTGCGCTAAAGTATTTCTTGCCGAAAACACCCCTGCCGCTAATGCCAATAAAGTAAATATCTTATTCATGGATTTCTTCCTTATTCCAGCCCGTCATATTCTTCGTCCGTTACCGGTTCCAGCCATTCGGACGTCGCGCCTTTGTCCGGAACGGAAACGGCAATATGCGTAAACCAGCTGTCTTTAGCCGCACCGTGCCAATGCTTAACCCCTGCGGGAATTTCGACGACATCTCCGGCTTTAAGCTCCTGCGCCGGTTTGCCCCATTCCTGATACCAGCCGCGACCGGATACGACAAACAGGGTTTGCCCCGTTTTGTGATGAATATGCCAATTATTGCGGCATCTGGGTTCAAAAGTAACGTTGGCGGCGCTGATATCACCCTTTGCCAGCGGCTGCAAATAGCTTTTGCCGATAAAATATTTGGCAAAAGCGGTATTTCCCTCACCAAACCCGAACAAAACGTTTTTAGCCCCGGCCTCATCGGCAATCGCCAGAATCTCGGCAACCTGCTCATCCGTCAAACCGTTATGCTTGCCTATATCGATATGACTGTTTAACTGGTTTTCCACGCCATCCGTTGAAGCCAGCATCGCGATTGTCGCCAGTTCTCTGGTCTGCCAGTCAAGATTGTCGCGGGCAAAAATGTCGCCGAACAAATGCGCTTTCAAAAATTCATCTATCGCCGGCGCAAATTCAAAAAGTTTGCCGGAAACAGACCGACCGACGAGTTTGGTTTGATTCGCCGTTCCGTAATCAAGGCTGTTTCCTTCCGGCTTAACTCCCGGCAATCTGCCTTGTTCATCCTTGTTGCCGCGCTCGTCTTCAACCGCCATCAACGTGCTTAGCGCGTTCAAACTGCGCGGAAAACCGCAGTAAGCATAAACCTGCACCAAAATTTCCTTAAATTCGCTAATCGTCACGCCGGCATTCAGACCGTCAATCAAAGCTTGCCTCAAACCTGCTTGATTGCCGCGAGCCGCATAAGAAGCAACAACAGCAACTGACTTTTGTCTGGCGTTCAAAGAATTTTCTGCCATGACATTTCCTCCTAAAAAAACATTGTCCCTAAAATCGTTGCGACAAAAAACTTCTTAAACATCCACGTTTTCTTTATCTGATAAAGTTGGTAAACTCGATTTTTTCGGCCTCGGGCGGCAAAATACCGGCTTTTGCGGCAGCTTCTTTGCATTTCAGATGATAAGCCATGTTTTTGGCCAGGATTCGCATATTCTGCATTCCTTCTTTATCTTGCAAGACTTCTTCGGCGTCGGCGCCGTGCACCATATTCCAATAACGTCCGGAAATAATCGGCATTTCGGCAATCTGAAAATATTTGTTAAGCTGATCTATGCTGAAAGTCGTTCCGGCACGTCTGGCACTGACGATTGCAGATCCCGGCTTATGACGAAACACGCGGCGTCCGCCCAGAAAGGCCGAAAAGAAAGCCCTGTCCAAAAACGGAACGATAACGCCGGAAGCGGAACCGTAATGAACGGGAGAACCGATGATATAACCGTCAAATTCCGCAGCTTTGTTCACAAATTCGTTCACTTTGTCGTTAATAACGCACTTTCCGAGTTCAGCGCAGGCTCGGCAGGCCATACACGGGCGAATTGCATCTGTTCCGATATAATAAATTTCAGAACCGATACCTTCTTTTTCCAACTGCGACGCAATTTCTTTCAAGGCCGTATATGTGCACCCGTTTTGATGCGGTGAACCGTTAATCAGTAAAACTTTCATAAGATTCTCTCCCGTAAATTTCCTTACCGCTTTGCAGTTTATTCCATCAATTTCAAACTTACAAGACTTATGCTGTCAAATTAAGACGCCTGATCAAAATCCACCGCCCGGCCGAGACGCCGTTTCTTATTTTATTTCTCGCTCCAATTTTTTGATTTTCTGCGCCATATTGGCATCAGACAGCTTATTGATCTCTTCCTGCACAAATTCCTGATGCATATAATCGACAACATGTTTCAACTTATGCCAAAAACCGTTTTCCCAGGCAACCAGAGTACCCCAGATTGCCATCACCGAAACAATAATCGTAAAGATCGCTTCGGCAACTTCAAATTTGTCCTTGAGGCTCCATTTTTCTTTTTCCATAGCATCCTCCCGGATGCATATATAATCCTTGCGGCACTCAATTCACCGCTGAACAAACAATTTTCTCCGCCGTCAGACGCCGGCAAAATAAGCGGAAACAAACTTTTGGTATATTTCTTCCAGTTTTTCAATATTGGCGATCGTTTCGCATTCGTTTACCTTATGAATCGTCGCGTTGGTCAGACCGAACTCCGCTACCGGACAATATCTGCAGACAAACCGCGCATCCGAAGTTCCGCCCGAGGTGGAATAAACGGGTTCGCGCCCGCAAACCTCTCCGACAATTTTTTTCAAAAGCTCCGTTTCCGCCGTTACCGGACTCAAAAACGATTCGCCGACGACTTCCGCCTTTAGTTCAAAGCGCCCCTGCGCCGCAGCTATGCGGCGTTTGACCCGGTCAATGATTTTCTGCGACGTCTGCTCGCTGTTAAAACGAATGTCTATCTGCGCGAACGCTTTTTCGGGAATTACGTTTGACGCCGGATTCCCCACGTCAAACGTCGTCACCTGCAACGTCGAAGGCCCGAAATAATCATTGCCGTGATCAAGCTTGTCGGCCTGCAAAACAGTCAAAAGACTAACCAGATGATGTATCGGATTATCCGCCAGTTGCGGATATGCCGTATGCCCCTGCACGCCGTATGAAGTCAAGCGCAAAATAACGTCGCCGCGCCGGCCGATTTTGATTTCCTCGCCAAGCTCATGAGGATTTGACGGCTCCCCGACCAGCGCAAAATCAAATTCTTCGCCGCGGGCGATCAAAATTTCCAAAGCCTTTTGCGTGGCATTGACGACCGGCTCTTCCTCATCGGTAGACAACAACAGGCTGACGCGGCCGTTCAGTTTCCCGGCCGTCGCCAGTTTGGAAACAGCGGCGGCAAACGCGGCCGCGCCGCCTTTCATGTCGGAAATACCGCGGCCGAACAAAACACCGTCATGAATTTCCGCGGCAAAAGGCGGACAACGCCACAAGCGCTCGTCTCCGGCCGGCACCACGTCCAAATGGCCGTTAAACAGCAAATGCCTTGCACCGCTGCCGATTGTCGCATACAATGCCGACATAACGCGGCCGTCTTCACCGCGGCAATCCAACAATTCCGTTGCAAAACCCCTCTCATCCAGATATTTTTTCATTACCGCAACCGCGCCGGCAACATCGCTTCCGACCCCGCCGCCGCGCACCAGCGCCATACACAAATCCAAGACTTCAGACATTCGACCTCTCTTTTTACTTTAACATTTATACGGAGAATATTTTTGTTTGACAACAGATTTATTTGCCCTTATCTTAGGCGGAGTTAACAAAGAAAGCACGCTAAGGTGGATAAAAACGTTTTACATATTTCTTTCCGAGGACTGAGACGCCGGATTTTCCTGCGACGATGACGTTTGCCGCTTCTTCTGACTGTCAAACGCAAAACCGCAGGATTTGAACATGTTTCAAATCCTTTTTTATTGAAAGAAACAAATATGTCATCCGTACCCGAAAAACTCACGCTCAAAAAACTGGAAATGAACACTGCCGACCTGCGCAGCCTGCTCGATTTACAAGATAAAATTATTGCCGGCTTCAAACCGGACGAACAACATTTTATTCTCCATCGCACGATTGACGACTTCAGCAACGCCCTCAAAAGCGATCACATGTACGTCTTCGGGCTGTACGACGGCGATCGTCTTATTTCGCAGTCTATCCTTTCGCTGCCCGGAGATTGCGACACCCGCGACCTGCCGGAGTTTGCAGGCGAATATAAAAATTCCGAACTGGCCGTTTTCAAAGCGGTTTTGGTCGACCCCGAATACCGCGGCCGCGGACTGATGAAACAGATGCTCAAAATCCGCGAGCAGGTCGCTGCCGAACACGGACGCAAAATCGCCATTACCCAGATTGCGGCAGACAATCCGGCCAGCTGGGTTAACGCCATTCAATACGGCATGCAGATAACCAAAGTCGGCTTTGATCCCGAAGACAACGCCAAGGTAATCTACCTTCAAAAACGCCTGGACGGCAAAGCGCTGGAACTCTCCGAACAAAACGCCTACCGCCTCTCGCTCGGCAGCGACGTTCACAAAAACGTTCCCGTTCTGTTCAACAAGATGATGAAATTGTCCGACGCCGGCATGATCGGTTCCTCTTGGGACAAGCAAAACAATCAGATTATCTGGTATCCGTCCGCCGTAGCCGCCAGCACAAAAAAACGCGACCGGATTTTAATTCCGGCCGCGCGACAGAACTTCGGCAAGATTTAATTGTCTTTTACAATCTCGATATGCAGTTCGTCCAACTGTTTCTGCGTAACCGCATTGGGCGCCTGCATCATCAGATCCTGCGCCTTGCCGTTGAGCGGAAAGGCGATAACGTCGCGGATAATTTCCTCATCCAGCAACAGCATGACCAGACGATCCATACCGTAAGCCGAACCGGCGTGCGGCGGTGCGCCGAACTTGAAGGCGTTAATCATGCCGCCGAATTTGCTGTCGACCACGCTGTGGTCATAGCCGGCAATCTCAAAAACCTTATACATGATTTCAGGCGCATGATTGCGTACGCCGCCCGACAGCAATTCAACGCCGTTGCACACAAAGTCATACTGATAAGCGAGAATATCCAGCGGATTTTTATTTTGCAGCGCCTCCATTCCGCCCTGCGGCATCGAGAACGGATTATGCGAAAACTCGACTGCGCCGGTTTCTTCGTTTTCTTCATAAAACGGAAAATCGACAATCCAGCACATTTTAAAAGAGTTTTTGTCAATCAGCCCCAGTTCCTCTCCGACTTTGTTGCGCAAACGCCCGCTGAACTTGTCAAATCTGACGCCTTTGCCGGCCATAAACAAAACCGCGTCGCCGTCTGCGGCGCCGAAGGCCTGCTTGATTTCGGCAACTTTGGCCTCGCCCATCATCCGCGAAATTCCCTTTAAGCCGGCAGAAGCCCAGGCAATGTAGGCAACACCGCCCATTCCCTCTTCTTTTGCATAACCGTCCAGCTTGTCAAAGAACGAACGCGGTTTGTCGGCGATCCCCTTAACCAGCATGCCTTTTATCATCTTTCCTTCTTTGACCATGCCGTCATAAACGCCGAAACCGCTGTCGCCGAACAAAGACGTTGCCTCCCGCAAAATCAGCGGATTGCGCAAATCCGGTTTGTCGGAACCGTATGTAAGCATCGCCTCGCGGAACGGAATATGGACAAACGGTGCCTGATCGACAGTCTTACCGTTGGCAAATTCATTGAAAATCGTACCCAACGTATGTTCAATGACCTTAAAAACGTCATCCTGCGTAGCAAAGCTCATTTCCATATCCATCTGATAAAACTCGCCCGGACTGCGGTCGGCGCGAGGATCTTCGTCGCGAAAACACGGCGCAATCTGAAAATATTTGTCAAAGCCCGAAACCATCAAAAGCTGCTTAAATTGCTGCGGCGCCTGCGGCAACGCATAAAACTTCCCGGGATTCAAACGCGAAGGCACCAGAAAATCGCGTGCCCCTTCCGGCGACGAAGCCGTTAAAATCGGTGTCTGAAACTCGGTAAAGCCCTGCTCGCGCATCAGCTCGCGCGAACGCTGAATCACTGCCGAACGCAGCATAATGTTTTTATGAATGCGGTCTTTGCGCAAATCCAGAAAACGATATTTGAGGCGAATGTCCTCGGGCGCATCGTCTTCAATCGCCACCTGAAAAGGCAGAACCTCGGCCTCCGAATAAACTTCCACGCCGCTTATCTTGATTTCGATGTCGCCGGTCGGCATGTTTTTGTTAATGCTTTCGCGTTTTACGACTTTGCCGCTGATACCGATAACCGATTCGGGACGCAACGCTTCAATTTTTGCAAACAAATCAGAATCACTGTCGACCACACACTGCGTAATTCCGTAATGATCTCGTAAATCGACAAAGCACAGGTTTCCCAAGTTGCGTTTGCGATGTATCCAGCCGGACAGCCTGACTTCTTTGCCGATGTCAGAAGCGCGCAGCTCGCCGCATGTATGTGTTCTGTATGTTTGCATGAATAACCTCTGAAATTAGTTGTTTGTAACTTTTCTTTTCTAGTCCCAAAAAACCCGAAAAGCAACCATTTTTGTACCAGCTGGACACAAAAAAAGCGTCCGCTCGAAAGCAGACGCTGTTTTTCTCTTTTGCTTCCGTTACAAATTTTTGTAACGAATTTTCTTGAATTCGACAGGAAGCCCCAAATCTCCGACCAACTTGCAAACGGCTTCTTTCCACCCTTCTTCGCCGAGAACCACCTCGCCGGGAGCGTGACGGTTGGTATTTTCGGAATTGCCGCAGAGGACATGAACCGTTCCGTCTTCTCCGCGTCCGTAGACATGGAATTTGAGAAACACACTGTCATTGCGGTATATTTCCTTGGCTTTGGCGCGGATCTCTTCGATCAGAACATCCAAGCCATCCTCCGGCATCGGAAAATCCATTATCGCAGCGTCTACGATGTAATACTCGCAAGCATTGCCGTATTTATCGCTCTTGGGACGATGGCCTTTGTTTTCCTCCACCACATAGAAAGGATACAGGCTGCAGTTTGCGGCCAGATTCTTCATGATGTCAAAAATCGGTCCTTCTCTCTTGCGCAATTCTACGAAGAGAACTTTCTGCACTCCGCTGATGGTCAGCGTTTTTCCTTCACGATACTTAGGCTCGAACGGCGCCAATACTGATTTGAGAACTGCTACGGAAGCATTGCCTGTTGCATCTACGATAGCATACAGACGGTTTTTTGGGTTTTTTAACATAAAAATAGAATTAAATTTGTAAAACGGCTTTTCTTCTCATCGCTAAGAGCTGCCAACTTCCAAGCGACGTATATATTGAAACAAGTCAATATCCGAAATGTATATATATCTTAATTGTAGTTAATGTGACTAATGTATTAAACGCAAGTTTTGACAAAATCAAGAAAAAAAATGCAGTCCGGACAATTTTTTTTGCATTAAAAGAATTTTAAACATCAGCGGCTAGACTGCCTTTAAGTTTAAAACAAAATAAAAAAGAAGAAAAATCATGGACATAATCGAAACCACAGACCAGCTGCAACGATTCTGCAACGAAATGGCACACCAGCCTTTCGTCACGGTAGATCTGGAATTTTTGCGCGAACATACCTATTATGCCAAACTCTGCCTGATTCAGGTAGGCTCAAAATCCCGTTGCGTCATTATCGATCCTTTGGCCGAAGGAATTGATCTGGCGCCGTTTTTTGACCTTATGACAAACCCCGACGTCACCAAAGTCTTTCATTCCGGACGTCAGGATATCGAAATCATTTACAACATGTCGCACCGGATTCCCGCGCCGCTGTTCGACACGCAGATTGCCGGCATGGTAACCGGATTCGGCGAGGCAATCAGTTATGAAAACCTTGTTTCTCATATCCTGCACCTCAAACTCGACAAATCCAACCGCCTGTCGGACTGGAGCATACGTCCGCTCAATCCGTCCCAGCTGGAATACGCGCTGGCCGACGTCACGCATCTTGTTCCCGTTTACGAATACCTGAAAGACAAAATAGACAGCCTCGGCCGTGCCGACTGGATTAAAGAAGAAATTGACGCGCTGTCCTCGCCCGAAACATACGAAACCAATCCCCGGGAAGCCTGGCAACGCATTCGACACCGTTCCCACAACGCGCGTTTTTTGACCGTCTTGCGGGAACTGGCCGCCTGGAGGGAAGCGCGATCGCAACGGAAAAACACGCCGCGTCAGTCCTTTATCAAAGATGAAGCTCTGCTGGCCATCTGCGCCATGTGTCCGCAGACCAAAGAAGAACTCCTGCAAATCCGCAATCTGCGCCGCGACATCGCCCAAGGACGCCTCGGCGACGAAATTGTCGAGGTCTTAAATCAGATCAAAGACATTCCCGAAAAAGACTATGTCCGTCCTCCCAAAATGCGGGAACTTCAGGAAAAGAACCATTCGCTGTACGAATTACTCAAACTTCTGCTCAAAATCGTCAGTCAGAATCAGGGGATCGTATCACGCCTGCTCGCGTCCGACGATGACATAAAAGAGTTCAGCTGTTTTAATGACAAAGACAGCGTTCTCCTCAAAGGCTGGCGCTATGAGGTCTTCGGCCGTCAGGCGCTGGATTTGCGCTCGGGACGACTGGCGATTCGATTCAATCCGCAGACAAACGACATCGCGTTTGAAAGCGTCGACGCTCAATCTTTGTAAAAACTTTTCAACAAATTGAGTATCTTTAAGACCTGCGGATTTTTAATCGAATAAAAGATTGTCTGCGCCTCGCGCCTGGTTTTGACAATATCTTCGGCTCGCAGAACGGCCAAATGCTGCGACAAAGCCGATTGGCTGAGGCGCACCAGTTTTTCGAGCTCGCCGACGTTAAGCTCTTCCTTCAGCAGATAATATAAGATGTCCAGCCGTTTTTCATTGCCCATCGCTTTCAGGATACGGGCACTTTTTTCGATATCCACGTTTTTCATCCGCCACAAACCTCCTGTAACTCAATAACTCATCTCTAATATTTATGCTCGAAAATGACAATATCTAGGGTTCGCTTTTACAATATTTTCTAATTCTTTTGTATTGCCATCTTATTTTTGTATGCTAAACTGTCGTCGAATTAAAAGAGGAGATATTTTAATGAATACGGAAGAACTGAAAGATCTGAGTTTTGAAGACGCTCTGGCTCAGCTTGAGAGTATCGTCCGCGAGCTCGAAAGCGGACGCATTAAACTTGATGACGCCGTCAGTGCCTACGAAAAAGCCGTCGTGCTCAAACAACTCTGCGAAAACAAGCTGCAAAATGCCCGCCTCAAAATCGAAAAGATTGAAGTTTCTCCTCAGGGCGAAATCGGCACTTCCGAATTCATCGTACCCGAAGCCTGATTTTTATCCGGAGAACTTTTATGACGGACTTTTCTTCTCACCTGGCTTCTTTTTGCAAAACGTTTAACCAAAAACTTCCCGAACTGTTTCCGCTGCCTGCGGGAACCGAAAAGCGAGTGATCGAAGCGATGTTTTACTCGCTGGGCAACGGCGGCAAACGGCTGCGCCCGTTTTTGGTCAGCGAAACCGCCGCCCTCTTTGGCATTGCCCCCGAAAAAAGTTTTATAACGGCGGCGGCGCTGGAATGCCTGCATACCTATTCGCTGATTCACGACGATCTTCCGGCCATGGACAACGATGACCTGCGCCGCGGCAAACCGACCTGTCATCGGCAGTTTGACGAAGCGACCGCGATTCTTGCCGGCGACGGCTTGCTCACTTATGCGTTCGAATTGGTCAGCAGTAATCAAAATCCGTTTCCGAACGAAATCAAAAACCGGCTTTGTTCTTTGCTGGCCAATGCCGCCGGTGCGTTTAACGGCATGGTCGCCGGACAAATGCTTGATCTGCTGGCCGAACACAATGCCGCAGCGTCTCGGGACATCATTGCCAAAATAGAAGAAATGAAAACCGGCCGCCTGCTGCGTTTTGCCTGTGAAGCGGGCGCCGTACTCGGACAGGCGGGAACGACCGAATATCAGGCTCTTGTAACCTATGCGCGCAAAATCGGCACTGCATTCCAGATTGTCGACGATATTCTCGATGTGGAAGGCAGCCCGGAACTCATGGGCAAAACTCTCGGAAAAGACGCGCAACAGGGTAAAATGACTTTCGTCAGCCTCTACGGCCTCGCTCAAGCTCGTCAGATAGCCGAAACTCTTGTCGACGAAGCGTTGCAGGCCTTGACGGTTTTCGGAAACGACGCCGCAATCCTCAACGAACTGGCGCGTTTTATCTTAAACCGCCGCAACTAATCTTTGATTTTTACGAACGTCAGAAACACGTATTTGGTTGTCGGCGACGGCTTGGTTACGACAATATTCAGCGGCAACCGGCTTTTTGCTTTCAAAAATGCCTGCTCCGGCTGCTGATTCTGGCTCTTGAGCAGGTTGGTGTTTTCATCGAGCATTTCCACGTGAACCATAGGCAAATCAATCATCCGGCCGGTCGTATTGTTAATAAATCCCTTGATTTCAAGACGCGGAGATTCTTCGTCGTTAAAATAAATCCAGTCGATATTCTGAAACTCCAGCCCTTCTCCCAAAATCTGCGTTTCAACGCCGAACATGCCGTAGATCGGAACCGCCCAGGGAAAACGCCGCGCGATATTGTAGCGGTTATTATAAAGGGGAAGTGCCGCAATCACGGCCAAAAACACCAGAATATATTTTAATTTCAAATGAATGTTCCAACCGGTAAGGGTTTTAAACTTAAGCCAGAGCCTTTCGCGCAACGTCAGTTTTTTTTCTTTCTCAAACAACGCTTCCGTCTGCTCGGAAAGACGCTTGAAAATGTCATTAACGTCAACCGGTTCGTCAATTTCAGGCTCAGGCTCGACTGCCGGCGCCTCTTCTTCGACGATATTTTCGGTTCCGCCGGAAGCCTCTTCGGCAGACGGTTCCGAAAGTTCTTCCTCTTTGTCCTTCTCCGGCTCCGGCGACAAAGGCTCGTTCTCTTTCGAAAGTACCGCCTCGGTTTCCTCAGCTGCCGTTGCTCCGTTTTTTTCCTCAAGCGGCGGATTCTTAACGGCCTCGACTTCGCCTCTGCGGTCATAACGAAAAACTTCGCCGCATTTGCTGCAACGGAGTTTGCGCCCTTCCTCGGGAATCAGATCTTCGCCGACATTGTAACCCTGACGGCATTTCGGACAATAAATAAGCATTTTCACACCTTTCCTGAGTGGTAATATAGAATGAAAAAGTGTTTAATCAAAGCAAAAAAGTACTTTATTAAAAAAATAATTGCTATATCTTAAAGAATGTTGCAACAAGGAGGGATTCTGTGGCCGAGAACAATAATATCATCGAAATGCAAAACGTAGGAATTCGCTACGATCAGGGGCCGGAAATCTTAAGTGACATCAAACTCAGCCTCAAAAAAGGCTCTTTTCACTTTCTGACCGGCAAAAGCGGCGCCGGCAAAACGTCGCTCTTAAGCATGATGTATCTGGCACAGAAACCGAGCCGCGGCAGCATGAGCGTCTTCGGCAAAAATCTCAATTTTACCAATCGCGACGGCCTGGCCTCCCTGCGCCGGCGCATCGGCGTCGTTTTTCAGGATTTCCGCCTGCTTGCTCACTTAAGCGCCTTTGACAACGTTGCTCTGCCGCTGCGCGTATGCGGCATGGACGAACGCGAGATTCGCAAACGCGTCACCGAACTCCTCAACTGGGTAGAGCTCGACGCCCACATGCAAGACACGCCAGACACGCTCTCCGGCGGAGAAAAACAGCGCATTGCCATTGCCCGCGCCGTCATCAACCGCCCCGAACTGTTGCTGGCCGACGAACCGACCGGCAACGTTGACAACTTTATTGCCACCAAATTGATGAAACTGTTTGTCGAACTCAACAAACTCGGCACCACAGTCGTCATTGCGACTCACAGCGAAAAGCTCATCAACGATTTTGCCTATCCGCGTCTGCATTTGCAAAACCGCGAACTGCACATTATCCGACCGACTGATCGTTCTATGCTGCGGGAGACGCCCCATGTCTAAGCCTCAGTACATCAGCCGCAAACAGGAACTTCCGCTCAAAGGTGACAGCACCAGCCTTTTTCTGCAGGTAATCATTTCGATTGCCGTCTTCATTTTTGCCATCACCCTTTCCGGAGTACTCTCGATCAGCACCATGCTGTACAACTGGAATCAAAGCATCTTGGGCTCGCTGACGGTTCAGATTATGCCCATAAACGATACCAACAAGGAAAAAGCCGCCGCTCAAACCCTCGCGCATCAGGACAAGGCTGTAGAATTTTTGCAAACCGTGGAAGGCATTGTCAAAGTCACTCCGTTGAACAACGATCAGCTCAAAGAGCTTATCCAGCCATGGCTCGGCGACGGAGTTAACATTGCAGGCCTGCCGATACCGCGGATTATCGACGTCAAACTTGCCGCCGATGCCGACATTGATTTTGCGGAACTGGCTCAAAAACTTGCTCAGGCTTCTCCGCAGGCTTCGCTTGACAACCATAAACTTTGGCTCAGCAAACTCATCGATTTTGCCGACGGCCTCAAGCTGATTGCCACGACGATTCTGATTTTGGTAATTGCCATTACTTCCGGCGCCATTTTTTATACCACGCAGATGAGTCTCGGCCTGCATCGCAACATTATCGAAATTTTGCACATCATGGGCGCCAAAGACACCTATGTCGCCCAGCAATACGGAAAACGCATGGCCTGGCTTGGTTTCTGCGGCGGCTTGTTCGGAATTTTGCTGGCCGTTCCGACAATTTTCTTCATCGGTTCGCTGGCGGTTCGAATTGAAGGCGGCATTATCAGCGAGGCGACGCTCGGTTTTTCCGATTGGGGAATTATCCTGTCGCTGCCGTTGTTTTCCATGCTGATTGCCATGTACACCGCCTATTATACGGTTAAACGCACGTTACAGAAGCTGCTATGATGAAAAAATTCTTTCTCACCGCCGCACTTGTCGGAATCGTTGCCTGGCTGAGCGGATTTGTCTGTTTTGCGCAACGTATCAACGCCTACAGTTTTGATACGACCACCCGCACCGGCGCCATCATCGCGCTCACCGGCGGAAGACGCCGCATTGCCGAAGCCGTAGAACTTTTGAACAAAGGCATGGCAGACCGTCTGTTCATCTCCGGTGTCGACCGCCACATTTCGCTTGACGACATTGCCCGCAGACAAAAGCTCGGCGATCTTCCGAGACACAAAATTACGCTCGGACAAAAGGCTCTCGACACTGTCGGCAACGCCTCGGAAACCACCGACTGGCTCAGGCAAAACCGTATTGATTCGATCCGTCTGGTTACCTCCAACTATCATGTCGAACGCAGCATTATTGAATTTCGCGCCCAAAACCCAGACCTTATTATCATTCCGCATCCGGTCTATTCCGAACACGTTTCAAAAAAGTGGTGGACGACTTGGCATACTTTCTCGCTTATTTTTGCGGAATATAATAAATTCTTGTATGTATACGTCAGAACCAAAATCTTACCGTGAGGCCGCTTATGTTGTTTATCCGTTCTCTTTTCTTTAACATTGTCTGCTACGGCACCCTTTTTGCCGGCTGTTGCTTTAATTCGCTGATCGGCGTCTTTTCGCCGAAAGCAACCATCAAAAGCTGGAATTATTATTTCATTCCGTTTCTGGTTTGGGCACTCCGTCATATTGCGGGAATTCAGATTGAAATCCGCGGTGCGGAACATATCCGCCAAGAGGGCGTTATTTATGCGGGAAAACATGAATCGGCGCTCGAAACTTATGTCTTAACCAACTATGTCCGCAAAGCCTCGTTTGTCCTCAAAAAAGAGTTGACTTATATTCCGATTTTCGGCTGGGCACAATATTTCTACGGCATGATTCCGGTAGACCGTTCGGCCGGTTCCGCCGCTATGAAAAACATGCTCCGCCACGCACAGATAAAAATTAACGAACAACGCCCGATTATTATTTTTCCGGAAGGCACCCGCCGCCGCCCCGGCGACGAACCGGTATACAAACCGGGGGTTGCCCTGCTTTACCAGCACCTTGGTTTGCCGGTCGTTCCGATAGCTTCAAACACGGGCTTTTTCTGGGCAAAAAGTTCATTTATGCGCCATCCCGGCAAAGTTATTTTCGAATTTATGGAACCGATAGCGCCCGGCCTTGATAAAAAGGATTTTATGTCCGAGCTTCAAAATCGCATTGAAAGCAAATGCGCCGAGCTCAATGCCGAAACGATCGCCGCTTTCCCCGAAGTTGCCGGAAAACTCGTTAACCGGAATTAAAATCCATGCGCAAACGACTCAAAAACATTCTCGATTTTTTTACCGTTCTACGCAACAAAACGTTTATTTTGCCGTTTTTGTTTTCTTTTGCGCTGATGTTTTCCTTCATTGAAGCGACGCTTGTCCGCAACGCCATGATCAACCGTTTCAAAACCGAGCTGATTGCATTACAAAAATATCTGAACGAATTTCAGCTTGATCTTGCTTATGATCATATCAAATTCAATAATATTTTCTTTCATCCGTTGGTTGAGATAGAAAACCTGCAATTGTACAATCTGCGCGGAACCGAATTATGGCGGCTCAGTTTTGACAAGGTCAGCGGCCGGCTCGGACTGCTCAACGTCAACAAACTCAATTTTCAAAGTTCGGAAACGATTGTCTTTGCCGGCGGCGAACGGCAATATCAGATTTCAGGCGATGCCGCCCTCAAAATTACCGCCGCTTCCAAAGGCGGTTTCGAAACGCTGCACCTGCGTCTGCGCGACACGAACATCAAAGACTTTGCCAAAATCCAAGAAGTCGGCCTCGACATCCGCAGTCTGCATTCCGTCAGACACGAAGCTCTGATTATGCCGAGCCTTGAAGGGCACTTGGAAATCAACGGCGTCAAACTCAACGGCCTGCTCAAATACCCGCTGACCTCCGAAATCAAACGCATTTATGCCAAAGCAACGCTCATGGGCAGCATCCCTTTACGGGATTCGTTTTTGCTCGGAACCGAAACCTGGCTGCAAAACGGCGGTTTTGTGGATATTCCTCGTCTGGTTGTCAACTGGCAGCCCTTGCTGCTGGTCGGCCGCGGCACGCTCAACTTTAATGAAGAACTGCAGCCGCGTCTCAACCTGACCACCTCATCCAAAGCCATGCTCAATCTGCTTGATGATCTGCAAAAAAACGACTTTTTGAATCGCAAAGGTGTTTTTGTCGCCAATATTCTGCTAAATTCAAAAGCTTTCAAACTGCATAAGGAAGACAAACACCTAACGCTGACCACGCCGATAAGCTATCAGGACAGCAAGCTCGCGGTAGAAAACGTCACGGTCAAAACCTTCAGGCCGTAAAACGCGCGATAATAAGCCTGGCCAAGCCGTATCTGCGCTCATCGAGCAATTCATATTGCTCCGGCAACAGACAGGATTCGTTTTTTTCGACTTCAATCAGACATAAGGCGCCACCGTTCAAAAAGCCGCCCTCGGCCAAACGTCTTAACGCCGGCTCGCTCAGTCCCTGCCGATACGGGGCGTCCATAAACAGCACGTCGGCTCGGCTTTTCGGCGACAGTGTGCGCAAAACGTCGCCGCAGACGGTTTCAATCCGTGCAGTCTCGTCGGGAAACAGACGAATATTTTTAAGCGTTGCGCTCAAATCGGCGTCAAAGAAAAAGACTTTTCCGAACCCCTGCGAAACGGCCTCCAGCCCCATCGCTCCGGAACCGGCAAACACGTCGAAAAATACTTTTCCTGAAAAATCGAATCCGAGTCGCGATCGCAGAATATTGAAAACGGCTTCGCGCATTCGGTCAGACGTCGGCCGCACAGCCCCGGACTGAGGCGAAATCAGAGCTTTGCCGCGATATTTTCCGCCGCTTATTTTCATAACTCAAACTTTGCTCCGAGCTGCTCGCGCAAAACCTTTGCCGGCACTTCGCGCACCTCGCCTTTTCTGAGGCTGCCGAGCTGAAACGGTCCGTACGAAAGCCTGATCAGGCGTGAAACCTCAAGCCCGATGGATTTCATCACTTTACGAATTTCGCGGTTTTTACCTTCTGTCAGCGTCACGCTGAGCCATGTATTTGTTCCCTGCGCGCTTTCAATCTCGGCTTTAACAGATCCGTATTCCACGCCGTCGACAACAACTCCTTTTTGCAAACCGCGAAGCTTGTCGGCATCGACATAACCATGAACGCGGACTTTATAACGACGCGCCCAGCCGTTGGACGGGAGTTCCAGCCGGCGCGAAAGCTCGCCGTTATTTGTCAGCAGCAACAAACCTTCTGAATTCAAATCCAGACGCCCGACAGAAATCACGCGCGGCAGACCGTGCGGCAAATTGTCAAACACCGTCGGACGAGCTTTTTCGTCGCGATGCGACGTCACTAATCCGACCGGTTTATAATACAGCCACAGCCGCGTCAGTTCTTTTTGGGGCAGTTTTTCGCCGTCGAGAAGAATTTTCTCGTCTCCGCTGACTTTAAAAGCCGGCGAATCAATAATCTGTCCGTTGACGGTCACGCGCTTCTGAAAGACGTATTCTTCGGCCTGCCGACGCGAACAAACGCCGGAGCGCGCCATAAACTTTGCTATTCTTTCGTTCATTTTTTGCTTTCCTTTTTTCTTGAGTTCTAGCATAATCTATCCAAAATACAACAAAAAAGGATGCCATGGAAAACAGCTTTTATATGCGGCGCGCCCTTGAGCTGGCCGAACAGGCGGAAGCCGATGACGAAATTCCGGTCGGCTGCGTCGTCGTCGATCCGCAAAGCGGCGAAATAATCGCCGAAAGCGGCAATCTCAGCCAATATGCGGAAGACGCCACTGCGCATGCCGAAATCGCCGCCATCCGCAGCGCCTGCCGTAAACTTAAGCAAAATCGCCTGCGCGGGCTGGATCTGTATGTCACGCTCGAACCGTGCACCATGTGCGCGGCGGCAATATCCTTTGCCCGTATCGAAAATCTGTATTTTGGCGCGATTGATACCAAAGGCGGCGCCGTCGTCAGCGGCATAAAATTTTATGAACAGCCGACCTGCCACCACCGCCCGCAAGTACATCAGGGCTTGCTTGAAAACGAATGTTCACAAATCCTCAAAGATTTTTTCAAGAAAAAAAGAAACAAATCCCTCTAGTTCCCGCTTCCTGTTCTCTGCCTTCATCTTTTCGTGCTTTCT
>CAYNBB010000013.1:0-29661 GCA_964395655.1 uncultured Azospirillaceae bacterium
CGATCGTCCCGATGTTGCAGTGCGGCTTATTCCGCTCAAACTTCTCTTTTGCCATGTCAAAATATCCTAAATGTTTTATATGTTAAGACTGTTCTTGGAAAATTCAGAAGGAGAATATGGAGCGGGTGAGGGGAATCGAACCCCCGTAATAAGCTTGGAAGGCTTCTGCTCTACCATTGAGCTACACCCGCTTAATCAACCTCTCATTCCAAGAGTTAAACCTTATTAAATACTGGTGGAGGGGGATGGATTCGAACCATCGTAGACTAAAGTCGACGGATTTACAGTCCGTTGCATTTGACCGCTCTGCCACCCCTCCGTTATTTTAAATAAGGTTCGAGGATTACTTTTCTTATTAGCATAACGCTACTCTGCAAATAATAGCATTTTGCCCGGTTTGTCAACATCTTTTTTAACAATTCTTAATTAATTTAAATTATAGTAATGATTATCAATTGACTATAATCATAAAAAGGAAAATTCAATGTCACAAGTAGCCCTGACAGAAAGAAGGAACCCCGATACCGTAAATATTGATCTTATGGATTCTCTTCAAATTGCCCGGGCAATTAATAACGAAGATAAAAAAGTCGCTCTTGCCGTTGAAAAAACGCTGCCGCAAATAGGAGAAGCCATAGAACTGATTTCCCGTGCATTCTCCAAAGGCGGCCGCCTTGCTTACTTCGGAGCCGGAACCAGCGGCCGTCTCGGTGTTTTGGACGCTTCCGAATGCTGGCCGACCTTCGGCGTCGAACACGGCATGGTCTGCGGTTTTATTGCCGGCGGCGACCGTGCGTTGCGTTTTTCGGTCGAAAATTCCGAAGACAGTGCCGAACTCGGCCTTGAGGACCTCAACACCTTCAACCCGGCGCCTGACGACATTATCGTCGGGATCTCGGCCGGCGGCGGCCCGCGTTATGTCCTAACAATTCTTGAAGAAGCGCAGAAACGCGGCTGCAAAACCATCGGCATCAGCTCCAATCCCGAAGCCAAACTCAAAGCATTTTCCGACATCTTCATCAATCCTGTCGTCGGCGAAGAAGCCGTCACCGGCTCCTCGCGCATGAAATCGGGCACCGCGCAAAAGATGATTCTCAACATGCTTTCGACCGGCGCCATGATTCGCATCGGCAAAACCTATCAGAATTATATGATTGACGTCCGCATGATGAACGAAAAACTGGTCGACCGCGGCTGCCGTTTTGTTTCCGAGATTGCAAACGTCCCCTGCGAAGAAGCGAAAAAATGCATCGAAGCCTGCGGCAAAGTCAAAACCGCCTGCGTTATGGCCGCAAAAAAATGTTCGCAAGAAGAAGCCGAAAAACGACTGGAACAAGCCGGCGGCATCTTAAGAAAGGTAATCTGATTTGGAAAGGTTTATCATGACCAAAAAACTTAACAAGTCTCCCCGTCCCGCCAAAGCTCCGCTGATAATTTACGGCCGGCATGCCGTTATGGCTGCCGTCGGCAACCCGCAGCGTCAAATCAGTAAAATACTTGTCACACCCGACAATGCCGAAGAACTTCGCACCGCCTGCGCCAAAGCCGGACGCGCACCGGGCATTGTCACCCTTGCCGACCGCAAGGAAATCGACCGCATTTTGCCTGCCGAAGCCGTGCATCAGGGCTTCGCCGCTTACTGCCGCGAACTGGATGAATATACGCTTGATGAAATATGCCGTATGGCTAAAAATATGGACGACTGCCATGTTCTGATACTTGATCAGGTAACCGACCCGCAAAATATCGGCGCCATCATCCGCTCCTGCGTCGCCTTCAATACGCTGGCCTTAATCATGCAGGACAAAAACTCTCCTGCCGAAACCGGCGCCATGGCCAAAGCCTCTGCCGGAATGATAGAGCATCTGCCGATAGTCCGCGTCACCAATCTGGCACGCGCTGTCGAACAACTCAAAGGCGCCGGGTTTTGGACAATCGGCATGGACGGCTATGCACAAACCACCATAGACAAACTCAAAAAAGGCGGCAAAAATGCCATTATCATGGGCTCCGAAGGCAAAGGCATGCGCCGTCTGGTTGAAGAATCATGCGACATCACGGTCAAACTGCCGATGAACGAGAAAGTTGAAAGCTTGAACGTATCTACCGCCGCGGCAATTGTTTTATACGAAATCAGCAAATAAACGGGAAGCAAAATGTCTGACAGCATAGAAATTACCGGCCTGACCAAAAGCTTTGACACTCTGACCGCGGTAAACAACCTGAATCTCACCGCGCGTCCCGGAGAAATCATCGCCTTGCTCGGCCCAAACGGTGCCGGAAAATCGACGCTCATGAACATGATTGCCGGATATCTCGCTCCGACGTCCGGACAAATCAAAATCCTTAGCGAAGATATTGCCGAACATCCGCTCTCTGCCAAACAAAATATCGGTTTTCTGCCCGAAGGATCTCCGCTTTATCCCGACATGAGCGTTGCCGCTTTTCTCAAATATATGGCCGGCTTGCGCGGCGTCAACGCCTCGCGCATTGCCGAAGTCGTTGCTCTTGCCAAAATCGGAGAAGTGACAGACTGCAAAATCGAAACCCTGTCCAAAGGATACCAGCGCCGCGTCGGCTTTGCCCAAAGCATTCTGTCCGATCCGCCGGTACTGCTGCTTGACGAACCGACCGACGGCCTTGATCCCAATCAAAAGGATCACATCCGCAGGCTGATTGCCGACATGGGCAAGACCAAAACGATTCTCATTTCCACCCACTTGCTGGAAGAGGCCGAAACCATTGCCACCCGCATTGTCGTCATCTCCGACGGACAGACAAAGGCCGACGGTACGTTGCCGCGCATTCTTGCTCAAAACCGTAGCGTCACGCTGCACGAAGCATTCCGAAAATTAACGGGGAAAGAGTGATGAACAAACTTTGGATTGTTGCCAAAAACGAATTTTGCCGCTGTTTTACGTCGCCGCTGGCTTATGTCTGCCTCATCAGCTTTTTGCTCTTAAACGGTTCCTTTGCGATTTACTTCGGCCATTTTTTTGAAACCGGGCAAGCCGGCCTGCTTTCGATGTTTTCTTTCCAACCGTGGCTTTATCTGCTTTTTATCCCCGGTATCTCAATGCGTCTGTGGGCCGAAGAGTTTCGCTCCAAAACGATTTTGCAGATCGTAACCATGCCGGTGTCTCTCGGCAGTCTCGTCTGGGGAAAATATCTGGCCGCTTGGGCTTTCTGCGGCATAGCCCTGCTGCTCACTTTTCCGTTTTGGATAACCGTCAATCTGCTCGGAACGCCGGACAATTGGGTAATTTTCGGCAGCTACTGCGGTTCTTTTCTGCTGGCCGGAGCGATGCTCGCCATATCTCAGACCATGTCGGCGCTGACCAAAAATCAGGTTGTCGCGCTGGTTTTGTCGGTTTTTGCCAATCTGCTTTTTTTCTTAAGCGGGCTCGAGTATGTGCTCGATATCTTCCGTGTTTTTCTGCCGCCGTACGCCATCGACACGATTGCCTCGTTCAGTTTTCTGACGCATTTTGAAACTGTCAGTTTCGGCCTGATTGAACTGAGCGACATTGTCTTTTTTGCCTCTCTGATTATGATGTTCAATTTCATGACCGTTCTCATCATCAGTTTTAAAACGGCCGGAACCACCGCCTGGTTCAAATCAACGCAAACAAGCTTTTACGTTATTGTCTTTATCGCTCTGCTGTTCGGCTTTGCCGGTCTTAACATGATTTCTGGCACCCGGCTGCGCAATATCAAAATCGACCTTACCGAAGAAAAAATCTTTACCCTCACCTCCGCCACCGAAAACATTCTGCAAAATTTGCCCGGCCGCGTTACCGCCAAACTTTATTTTTCACCGATAATTGCCGAACGCAGTCCGCAGACGCGCCTGCTGTTTGACAAAGTGCGGCTGCTGCTGGAGCAATACGGCAGGCTTTCCGACGGCAAACTGACGTTGCGCCTGCTCAATCCCGAACCTCTGAGCCGCATTGAAGACGAAGCCATTGCGGGAGACTTGCAACCGCTTCCGCTCGTTGACGACAACATCAACGCCTATTTCGGACTGATTTTTATTGACGAAGCCGATAACCGGCAGGTTATTCGCCTTTTTCCGCCGGAACGATCCGAATTTTTGGAACAGGATCTGACCGAGGCGCTGTATCTTCTCGGCCGTCCCAAAAAGAACCTGGGCATTCTCACCTCGCTTCCGATGTTTGAAAATGTCATCGAAAACGTCGCCTCTCCGCAGTGGGAAATCGTCAACCGGCTTCAAAAGTTCTATAACGTCCGTCGCATTGACAACGACAACAACAATCTGGAAGGCCTCGACGCGCTGCTGATTGCCCATCCGCGCGAACTTTCGACCGATACCGTCGAAAACGTCAAAAAATACAACATCAACGGCGGTAAGGTTCTGGCCTTTTTTGACATTGCGCCCGAAGCGGTTCGCATTTTTGCACCGTCAACCGATGTCCTCAAGGCTTCCGATTTCGATTCGCTGACGGATTTCTGGGGCATCCGCTACATCAGCAAAGCCGTCGTCGCCGATTTTGATAACTCAACCCTGATTGACGCTTCGCTTGACTATCAACACAACCCGGAATTTACGCAGGACGTGATCCAGTTTTATCTGCCTCATACAGCTTTCAATCCGCAAGTTCCGGCCACCCGTTTGCTGAAAAAAATGCTGATGACTTCAGGCTCGGTTTTTGTTCCCGTCAAAGAAGCGGCGGTCGACATCGTGCCGCTGCTGACCATCGGCAAAAATTCGCAGTTGTTCTCAGCCGACGTCATTTACAAAAACGTCCATCCTTCCTATATGTTACGCAACTTCAAAGCCGATAACAAACTCAAACTTTTTGCAGCCTACGTCAAAAGCCGCGATCCCGAACGCCCTTTCGAGATGATCGCCGTCGGAGACAGCGACCTGCTTTACGACAACTTCTGGATGCGCCATAACAACATCCTCGGAACTTCCTATGCCGTTCCGATACTCGACAACGCCAACTTCGTGCTTAACGCGCTCGATTTTCTGATCGGCGACGATACGCTGATTCCGCTGCGCGGCAAAAGTGGTACCGACCGGCCTTTTACCGAGGTCGAAAGCATCCGTCGGCAAGCGCTGCAAAATTTCAAAATTCAGGAGGCCGTTATCTTCTCCGACATCGAAAAAGCCAAAGCAGGATTGGAAGAAATCACTGCCAAACGCCGCTTTGAAGGACGTGAAAACTTCTCTGTCGACGAACTTGCTCTGATTGCCAAAATCCGCCGGCAACTTGACAACGAACGCCGAAAACTGCTCGCCGTCCGCACCGGATTAAATCAAGATGTCGACCGCATTCTCGGCCATGTTAAATTTTTTAATATTTACGCCGTCCCGCTGTTGATTCTTGTAAGTTTGCTGCTGTTGCGACTGCGTCGCGGCATTTGTCTGCGCCTTGAACGCCCGCGTTTCAACATGCCGCTCCTGTTGGTCATCGGCACCGGACTGCTGCTCTTGCTTTCGGGCATTGTCACCATGCGCGCCGCCCGGGAAACGATTGTTCCGATGAAAGAGAAACCTCTTTTTGCGGACTTTTCCGAAAAAATTAACCGGATTGATACGTTCATCTTTCGCAACCGTTCTCAGAAACTGACGCTGCGCCGGCGCGGCAATCTCTGGGAAATTGACGGACAACCTTATATTATGGCCAATCAGCAGCGCATCGGCCGCCTGCTTGCAACGCTTCTTTCCGGCCGCCTGTTGGAACAGCGTACCGCCAAACTCGAAAATTTCGGCAACTTCGGTTTTTCCCCTCTTTCCTCTCAAACGTCGCAAATGACACAATTGGAATTATTCTCCGACCGGCAAAAGCTGTACGGTCTTGAAATCGGTAAATACGATATTGACCTCGGACGCGGCATGCGCGGCGCTTACGTCAAATTTCCCGACAATTACGAAGTTTGGCTGTCCGATTTGGATTTAATCAGCCTTGACCTGGATTGGCACAATTGGAGTTTCAGCCGCTTGTGGGATCTCCATTTTGGACGCCTCGTATCAATCAACGGCAGCCGAGACGCCGGCTTTTTGACAGACATGGCGCGACTGCTGATCAACACGCCGTTTACTGCCGCCGTCACAGATATGTCCGAAATGCCTGAAAGCCTTCAAACTCTGCACATCGGTACCGAAGGCGACAGTGAGCTTGAACTTGAATTTTTCCGCGTCGAAAACAAAATATATGTCCGCTATCGCTTTTTGAAAACCGCGGCCGAAAACGACTTGCAAATCTTTGCCGATTATGCTAAGTCCGTTTTCTATGAAATTCCGGAAAACAAATGGAAGGAAATCGCCAATGTTATTGCCGGACATAACTCGGCAGAATAAGCTCAAAAAAAACGCGGCAACAGCCAGTGTTGCGCTGGCGGGCATTCTTATTGTCCTCAAAAGCTTTGGCGTCTTTTATACCGGTTCGCTGGCGGTCTTGTCTTCCGTAATTGACAGCATGGCTGATTTGTTTGCCTCTGCCGTCACCTATATTGCCGTACGCGTTTCCTCCCATCCGGCCGATTCCGCCCATCGCTACGGTCACGGCAAAGCCGAGGCTCTCAGCGCTTTGTTGCAGGCAGCCTTTATTACGGGCTCCGGCCTGTTTGTCCTGTACGACGGCATTCACCGCTTTTTCTATCCGCAGACATTGGAACAAACCGGTTTCGGTATCGGCATAATGACGGTCAGCCTGATTTTGACGCTGGCTTTGATTGTTTTCCAGCGCTATGTCGCCGAACGCACCAACTCTCAGGCTATTCGCGCCGACGCCGCACATTATACGGTCGACGTCATCACCAACGTTTCGATTATCCTCACCCTGATAATTGTCGCCCTCTCCGGTCTCGGTTGGTTTGATACGCTCGCAGCGATTGCCGTTGCAACCTATTTGTTACTCAACGCTTACAAACTGGCTAAAAACGCCGTTGCCCTGCTGATGGACAAAGAACTTGACGACAGCATCCGCGAAAAGATCGAAAAGCTTGTGTTGAACTGCAGCCATGTCGAAGGACTGCATGATTTACGCACCCGCGATCTGGGCGGACAATATATGTTTGAGCTGCATTTAGAACTTGACGGCGAACTGACTTTGTTTGAAGCGCACAAATATTCGGACGAGGTTGAAAACCGAATAAGACAAATATTTCCCAATGCGCAGATCATCATTCATCAGGATCCGGCAGGATTGTTTGAAAAACGTCTTGATGCAGAAATTGCCCCAAAGCAAAACAAACGCATATAATCTCCTTCCGTTCCCGAAAATTGTCGTTTCAATCTTCGAAACTCTTCTGCCCTCTGCCTGAAGAAACAGTTTAAACCACCGATGCTCCCCGCAAAAAAAACAAAATTTCCGAGAATAAAAGCAAAAGAGCGATTTGAAAGGAAAAGATCGAACGTACATAAAAGTACCCCAAAACTCTCTTAACCTGAACAAATCGCTCCGATATGCCGTTATACGGAATTTTACAGTTTGGCGGCTATTTCCTCTACCTCATAACACTCAATAAAGTCGCCTTTCTGAATGTCGTTGTAGTTCTCGAAAGAAATACCGCACTCATAGCCTTCCTTAACCTCTTTAACGTCTTCTTTAAAGCGTTTGAGCTGGCCGATGGCTCCGTCATGAATAACCACGTTGTCGCGCAACAGACGGATCTTGGCGCCGCGACGAACCAGACCTTCGGTAATCATACAGCCGCCGACCTTGCCGACGCCGGTAATATTATATACTTCGCGAATTTCGGCATAACCGAGCAGTTTTTCCTTCAGTTCGGGCGAAAGCATGCCTTCCAGGCCTTTCTTAACATCGTCGAGAACGTCATAAATAATCGAATAATATTTAATCTCGACGCCGTCACGACGAGCCATGTCTCGTGCGGGAGGATTTGCACGGACATTAAAGCCGATAACAAGCGCGTGCGACGCCTTGGCCAGCGCAATGTCGGATTCCGAAATCGGACCGACGGCAGAGTGCAAAATCTGAACACTGACTTCGTCATTAGAGAGCTTGTTGATGGTTCCCTCAATCGCCTCAATCGACCCCTGAACATCAGCTTTAATAATCAGCGGCAAATGTTTGACTTCGCCGGACTTAATCTTGTCAAGCATCTGTTCCATCGCCGATTTGGCCGACTTGACGAGTTTGGCCTCGCGCTCTTTGCGAATACGATAACCGGTAATCTCCTTGGCCTGATTTTCATCGCTGACAACCACAAAATCATCACCTGCCGACGGCGTTCCCTGCAATCCCAAAACTTCGACCGGAGCTGCCGGTGCGGCTTCCTGCAGTTTCTGACCGTGTTCGTTAAACATGGCGCGGACGCGTCCCCATTCTTTACCGGCAATGCAGATGTCTCCGACACGCAACGTGCCCTTTTGAACCAGTGCCGTTACGACCGTTCCGCGACCTTTTTCCATTTTTGCTTCAATAACGGCGCCTTCGGCCTGGCGATCGGGATTGGCTTTAAGATCAAGAACTTCGGCTTGCAGCAAAATAGCCTCAACCAGTTTGTCAATATTAATGCGCTTCTTGGCGGAAACTTCGGCACACAGACAATCGCCGCCCATCTCCTCAACGCCGATTCCGTGTTGCAACAATGCGGTCTTGACCTTCATCGAATCGGCACCGGGCAAATCGATCTTATTAATTGCCACCACAATCGGCACTTCCGCCGCTTGGGCATGGCGGATCGCCTCAACCGTCTGCGGCATAATTCCGTCATTGGCAGCAACTACCAAAACAACGATATCGGTCACTTTGGCACCGCGGGCGCGCATTTCGGAAAACGCCTCGTGTCCCGGCGTATCAATAAAGGTAATCTTGTCACCGGTTGAAACCGTAATCTGATAAGCGCCGATATGCTGGGTAATGCCGCCCGCTTCTCTGGCGGCGACATTAGTCTCGCGCAAAGCGTCCAGCAACGAAGTCTTTCCGTGGTCGACATGCCCCATAACCGTAACCACCGGCGCACGGTGCAGCAACTGTTCCGGACGATCCTCTTCAT
The DNA here is from genome assembly GCA_964395655.1 of uncultured Azospirillaceae bacterium. Lineage (GTDB taxonomy): Bacteria > Pseudomonadota > Alphaproteobacteria > RF32 > CAG-239 > CAZU01. The sequence goes on from CAYNBB010000013.1 coordinate 8,992, forward strand.
GGGAAATCGCCTGTTCAACGTCGCTGTCGGCCACACGTTTGAATTTGTGTCCGAACTCTTCGACCACAATTTGCGCGGTATCGGCGTCAATCGGCTGATTAATCGTTGCCATAACACCCAACGACATCAGTTTTTTAATAACTTCGGCACCTTTCTCTGCCATACGGTTGGACAATTCCTGCACCGTAATGACTTCGGGAATGACAACTTCCTTAATGACCTTTTCCTGCGGCACCGAAACCTCGACCGGTTTGGGCTGTTTTTTCTTATAACGGCGACGACCGCCGAAACCATAGTCATCATCATCGTCATCGGCATTGATGCTGTGAACGTTGAGCTTACCGCTGCGGCGTTGCGGTTCAAAGCTGCGCTTCATGACCTTTTTGCGCTCCTGCTCAAAGACATCCTCTTTGTTAACAGCCTTATGAACCGTTTTTTTGGAAGAGACCTCATCGTCATCTTCATCGTCATAATCGTGTTTTCTGTCTTTGATCCTGATTGAAACTTTGCTTTCCGCCGGTTGCGGTTTCGCAGCTTCCTGTCTGGCTTTTTCCTCTTGTTCCTTGGCGCGGCGCTGCTCTTCTTCCTGGCGCTGTTTGCGTTCAAGTTCTTCCTGTTCCTTCTGCTTTTGACGCAGCAGACTTCTCTCTTCTTCCTCGGCGCGGCGCTTGTTCTCAAACTCTTTGGCTTCGGCAATCAGACGCAGCTTGGCCGCGGTCTCCTCATTGATTTCGACCTTGTTTTCGCCTCTGGCCGCCGCAGGCGCAATCACGCGTTTTTTGCGAACTTCCACCTGAACCACTTTCTTGCCGTCGCGATTCTGGTTACGGACTGCGTCTCCGAACCCTTTTAAGGTAAGAGTAGATTTGCCTGATAATGTTAGTCTGTTTTTTGCATTATCTTCTGTCATTATAAAATATTCTCCGTATCAATCTCTAAAATCTCATGCGTCCAGAAAATCAGCCAGTCTTCTGAGTTCCCGCCTTGCCATTTCGGCCATTTCGCTTTTCAGAAAGGCCGCATGGACTGTATTTTCTTTATTTAATGCCCGATCCAACTCCTCAGTTTCAAACAATTGGAAAACATCCATATCTTTAGATACCAGCATAATCCTCTGATGTCCATCGTTTCCGGCACCTTTTGCTTCCAAAACAAATGCAACCTTGCCTTTTTTTACCGCTTCCAGAACTTTGTCCAGTCCGCAGACCAGACTCCCGGCCTTGCGCGAAAGCGAAACCGCTCCCAACGCGTTGTGACGCAGCAAATTCTCGGTCATGGTCAGCAAATCCGCCGCCGGACGGACTTTTTTCTTGATCGCCTTTGCAAATATGTTCGTTTCAACCGCTTTGGCCAAAACCGGCTTGGAATTTATGACATACACGCCTTTTCCCGGAAGTCTTTTCTTAAAATCGGGAATCACTTCGCCTTCGGGCGTCACGCAAAAGCGCAACAAGCAGCCCTTATCCAAAATCTTGCCGCTGACAATGCATTTGCGCGTGGTTTCTGTTTCCTTCATCCAAACTTCCTTACTTTGAAAAGTAATTTCAGAGCGGTAGTCAGAGTGGTTTTGAAAGCGAGAAAAATTTTAGTGTACAAAGAAGTACATGAATTTTTCGAGTCTGAACAAAACCGCTCTGAATGCCCCATAAAATTAGTTTTCTTCCTCAAACCAATGCTGACGTGCCGCCATAATAATCCTGTTGGCTTCCTGAACCGAGACGGTATCTTCGCCGAGCAGTTCAATCAGTTCGTCGGCAGCCAAATCCGCCAGATCGTCTATGTTTTTTATGCCTTTGGAAGCAAGCGTCAACAACATGTCGCGATCAAGCCCTTCAATTTCCTGAAGTTTCTCGTCAATACCGAGAGACTTGCTCTTCTGCGCGAATTCGGCATCGCGCTTTTCAACATATTCTTTGGCGCGCGACTGCAGCTCTTTGGCAACGTCTTCGTCAAAACCTTCGATTTCCGAAAGCTCGCTCAGCCCGACCATGGCAATTTCGTCAACATTGGAAAAGCCTTCGGCAATCAGTAAATGAGCAATCATTTCGTCAACGTCAAGAGCCTCCATAAAGCGTTGCGAACGAACTTTGTTCTCGTTCGAACGACGTTCCTGCTCCTGCTCCTCGGTCAAGACGTCAATATCGCAGCCCAGCAGCTGTGACGCCAGTTTAACGTTCTGACCGCGACGGCCGATGGCAATCGAAAACTGCTCCTGCGGAACGACGGCTTCGATACGGTTGTTTTCTTCGTCAATAACCACCTTGCTGACCTCTGCCGGAGACAAAGCGCTGACAATATACTGAGCTCTGTCTTCGGAATAGGGAACGATATCGATTTTTTCTCCCTGCAATTCGGTCACCACCGCCTGAACACGAATACCGCGCAGACCGACGCAGGCGCCGACTGCATCAACCGTCACATCGTCGGTCTTGACCGAAATCTTGGCTTTTGAACCGGGATCGCGGGCAACGCTGACGATTTTTACGATACCGTCATAAATTTCCGGAACTTCGGACATAAACAGCTTGGCCAAAAATTCGGGACAAGTGCGCGACAGGAAAATCTGCGGTCCTTTGTTTTCGCGACGAACGTCCAAAACATAAGCGCGGATACGATCTCCGTTTTTAAATTTTTCCCGCGGGATAATTTCGTCACGACGCAAAACGGCCTCAGTTTTGCCGATATCCAGAACCACGTTTCCGAATTCGATTCTTTTGACCGTACCGTTGACAATGGTTCCGATTTTTTCCTTGTATTCTTCAAACTGCTTATTGCGCTCGGCATCGCGGACTTTCTGCACGATAACCTGTTTTGCGGTCTGCGCGGCAATACGGCCGAAGTCGATCGGAGGCAGCGGATCTATAATAAATTCCCCGACCTTAATATTGGGCTCGTAGGCCTGCGCGTCATCCAACCTCAGCTGCGCCGCTTCATTTTCTATTTCGGCGTCGTTGTCAACCACTTCGCGATAACGCGACAAGGCGATGGCGCCGGTCTTACGGTCGATCTGAGCTCTGATGTCATGTTCGAAACCATATTTGGAACGAGCGGCTTTCTGAATGGCAATTTCCATCGCTTCCAAAACGTCGTCGCGCTCAATGTTCTTCTCTCTGGCTACGGTATCCGCAACCAAAATGATTTCAGGTCTGGGCATATTTTCGATATTCTGCATTTTATTCCTCAAGTTACATAGTTTAAAGTTCGGTTTCGGGATGATTCTCCGTATATTGATTCAGGAGCTCATCGGTCAAAAGTAATTTGGCTTTGCCGACAGCTGCAAAAGGAATAACGTATTCCGCGCCGTCCATAGCAAAAACAATCTGCTGTTCGTCGTCAATTTTTATAATTTTTCCCTTAAAACGTTTGCGACCGCCGACTTCCGTCTTAGTTTCGATCTTGGCTTCATAACCGGCAAAACGCTCAAAATGTTCAAGCTTTGTCAACGGACGATCAAGTCCGGGAGAACTGACCTCCAGAGAATATTCGCCCTCTATCGGATCTTTCTCGTCCAGAACGTCAGAAATCGCACGACTGACCGCGGCACAGTCGTCAACAACCAAATCTTTACGATCTTTGCGTTCAATCATAATCTGCAGCGTCGGATTTTTAACACCGATTGTCATAATCCGCACAACCTCAAAACCGAGACTGTCGATAATCGGCTCCACAATATCCTGCACGGGATGTTTTTCCGTCATTTGGCGATTCTCCTAACAAAAAAGCGGGAGTTTTACAACCCCGCTCCTATAATAAACCATAACTATGGTTCCTATATATCACAAAAAAATTAAAAATCCAGCATTTTTTACACTTCTTCCCAAAACTTGGCTGGCGTGCGCAGATAAAGTAATTTCTAACAGCAGAAAAAATTTTAGTGTACAAAAAGATACATGAATTTTTTCTGACTGTGTAAAATTACTTTAGATGCCAGCCAGACGAGTTTTTTACCCGTCTTCAAGATGCAGCAGCAACGATACGCTGATCAGCGCCGTAATCAAAAAAGGCGTCGATACAGCCAGGGCAATCGGAACAAATCCGTTAATCCCGAAAGCATAAACCAACTGCGTCATAAAATAAACCAGAAAACCTGTGGTAATACCTCCGACAATCAAATACATGACGCCGCCGCGACGATTGTTGGGACGCAGTGCAAACACGGCCGCCACCAGCACCATTGCGCAGAGCAGCAACGGCGAAACCAGCAGCGAATAATAGCGCAACCGATGGCGCTGTGCCGAAAAGCCCGAACTTTCGTAAAAATCTATAATATCAGGCAACGCCCAAAAAGAAATTGCTTCTGGCTCTACAAAATTTTCCTTAATGCGCTCGCCGTCCAGCGTCGTTTTGTATTCCAAACTTCCCATCGATTCGGTCGAATATCCGGGACGAAAGACATGAACATCCTTCAGAACGAACTTTCCTTCCTGCAAAACGCCGGCGAATGCTTCAATCCGGCGGCCGGGCCGAGATTTCCGATCCATTTCGATAATCGTCACGCCGCGCAGCAGCAAATCTTCCTTTCCCTGGCGCAAAGAATTGGCCTGTAAAACCATAACGTTATTGTCGTCGATCGCCTCGCGGATCCACAACCCTTGGTCGGAGAACAAAACGGCGTTCGGATTCTTGGTCTTCATCCGATAATACAGCGTCTCATACATATCGTACATTCGCGCCGAAATCGGGTTAATCATCGTAATGTTAACAACCCCGACCGCAAAAACCGCGGCCAGCACCGGCAGCAGGAATCCCCAGATTGAAACGCCGGCTGCACGCATAATCACAAATTCGTTGCTTTTGCTGAGTTTCCAAAACGTCGCCATTGCGGCAATCATCACCACAAACGGAAAAACCATCTCAACGGTTTTGGGCAATTTGGTCAGCGCCAGCTGCATCACCAGTCCGAACCCGACTTCCGGACGATCGGAAGTGCGACGCAACAGTTCCACCACCTCAAACAGCATCACCACGCTAACCACCATAAAAAGCACGGCAAAAAAATTAAATAAAATCTGGCGGGTAAGATAACGCCCCAAAATTGAAGTCGGTTTCATTTTATAAAATCTTATATTATTGTCCTATGTCATCAAGATATTCACAAAAGCGGATTTTAGCAAGTCAAAAATCCGTTCTGCTATCCGAGTTTTGACAAATAGCGATCGATTGAATCCGGCAAAACAGCCACAATCTGCTTGCCCGCAAATTCAGGACGTCCGGCAATTTGCAGCGCCGCAAAAACAGCGGCTCCGGCAGAAATTCCTATCGGCAGCCCTTCGACCTGAGCCGTTTCCCTGGCGGTTTTCAAAGCCTGCTCGTCGGTCACGTCAAACACTTCGTCAACCAGATCGGAATCATACAATGGCGGTACGAATCCCGCACCGATTCCCGGAATATCGTGAGCCCCAGCACTTTTTCCGTTGAGCACCGCACTATTCCTGGGTTCCACCGCCGTCACGTACAAATCGGGATTAGACGTCTTCAGTGTTGCTGCCGTTCCCGTCAACGTCCCCGAAGTTCCGACCCCGGCCACCAGCACGTCTATGTCGCCGCCGGTATCTTCCAAAATTTCCACGCTGGTACCGAAACGATGCGCGTCGACATTGGCCTCGTTGCTAAACTGGTCAAAAATAATAACGTTGGGATTCTTTTCCCGTAACATGTCGGCTTTGGCCAAAGCCCCTTTCATTCCGTCTTCTTTCGGAGTCAGAATAACTTCGGCACCGAGATGCCGCATCAGCAAAATACGCTCGCGGCTCATATTCTCCGGCATCGCAATTACCAGCTTGTATCCCCGTTGCGCGCAAATGGCAGCCAGTGCAATTCCGGTATTGCCGCTGGTTGCCTCGACAAAAACGGTTTCGGGCGTAATCATGCCCTGTTTTTCGATCTTTTCCACCATACCGAGCGCCGCACGATCCTTGACCGAAAACAACGGGTTATAAAATTCGCACTTGGCCAGAATATCGGCCTTAAGTTCATATTTTTTCATCAGTCCGTTCAAACGCAGCAAAGGCGTTTTTCCGACCATTTCCGCAATCGAATCATAGATGTTTTTCATTCGTACACCTCTAAATATGTTTATAATCCTCAAAAAACTCTAGACCTGTATAACAACAATTTGTTATAATTACAACGATTTAAATGTGATGTAAGAACAATGAAGACACGCCTTGCCGCTTTCATATATACTCTGCTCCTGTTTTTTTTAAGCACCGAAGCAGCCGCTGCCAGTTTGGACGATCTTTACCGGGACATTATTCGTTCCGACAATCAGGGCTACCTGCCGCTGTTTGTCAAAAACCGCAAAATGCCTGATATTCTCGGCACCGAAAAAATTACCGCTCGACCATCGTCGGACGCGGTCGGTGATACCGCTTCTCAAAAACTGCCGGAAGCAGTCAGTCTGGTTAATCCCATACCGGCACGCAAAGCCGCGCTTAAAGCCAAAGAGCTTAAATGGGAACAAACGCTCAAAACGATTGAACAAAACCGCGTTACGCCGCTTGAACTCGATGAGCTTCACCGCCGTCTCCACCTCAACGATCCGAAAGCGATCGAAGTTCTGGCTTGGATGTATACCAAAGGCGTCGGCGTACAGGTCGATTATATCGAAGCCTATAAGCTGTATCGCAAGGCAGCGCTGCTGAACGTCCCGCAGGCAAAGGAAAATGCCCGTCTTGTCTTTCAGTCCATGAACGATGAACAGCGCAAAAAGATTAAGGGTTACTAGCCTCTTTAATCAACTCGTTGACAAAGCCCTTCATTCCGATTTGACGCACCCGTTTCATCCGCTCGCCGGAAATGATTTTCTGGATTTTTTTGACCGTCTCATCCAAATCTACGTTTACGATAACGTAATCGAACTCGTCCCAGTGACTGATCTTGTCAAGGATAATGCCCATGCGCTTTTCAATAACTTCCGGCGAATCCGTCCCGCGTTTGATCAAACGATCGCGCAGTTCGCGAATTGAAGGAGGCAACAAATAAATCGTTACCACGTCGTCCCCCGCTTTTTTGCGCATCTGACGGCAACCCTCCCAATCCATGTCAAACAAAACGTCCTGCCCGACATTGATAAAGCTGTCTACTTCCGAACGAAGCGTACCGTAACGCGCGCCGTATTGAGAATCTACATATTCGTAAAAGGCATCCTGTTTTAGAAACTCATTATATTGTTCGTCGGTCACAAAATAATAATCGACGCCGTCTACTTCCCCCGGCCGCGGCGGACGCGTCGTCACCGAAACCGACCATTTGATGTTACTGTCGTTTTTGAGGATTTCCTTGGCAACTGTTCCTTTTCCGGTTCCCGAAGGCGCCTCGATAATAAACATTGCCCCTTTGCGGACTTTCTTTAATCTATTGATAATTTCATTCATAGATTCAAATCCTCCCTTGCAAATCATTCATCGATGTTTATACTTGCGCATATCATACTTACAAATAATTAACAAGTTTTTACTTTCGGAGTCAAGAGATGCAAAATTTCCAGAATATTTTAATCACCGGTGCCTCCAGCGGAATTGGCGAAGCTCTGGCCATTCATTATGCCTGTGCCGGCGCCAAAAACCTGTTTTTGTGCGGCCGCAATGCCGAACGTCTGGAAGCCGTTGCCGTCGAATGCCGCAAATATCAGACAAATGTTTATACCAGGATTCTGGACGTCACCGACCGCGATGCAACGAAAGAATGGCTTGAAGAATGCGAAAACATTGCGCCGTTAAATTTGGTTTTTGCCAATGCCGGAGTGGCAACCCTGCGCGAAACAGACGAAAACGTATACAACACTTTCAACACTAATCTGTTCGGAGTTTTGAATACGGCGCTGCCGGCTATCGAGATTTTCAAACGCCGCCGCGACACCGGAAAAACTCTCGCTCTGACCAGCTCGATTGCCGGATATCACGGCCTTATGACCTGCCCGTCATACAGCGCCAGCAAAGCGGCGGTCAAAGCCTGGGGCGAAGCACAAAGACTGGCTCTTAAACCTTTCAATATTAATGTCAGCGTAATCTGTCCCGGTTTTGTACGTTCACGCATTACCGATCAAAACACCTGCCCGATGCCGTTTTTTATGGAAGCGCCGCAGGCCGCCGAAATCATTTCCGACAGCCTCGAAAAAAACATCGGACTGATCGCGTTTCCGTGGCCGATGCGTCTGGCCTCATGGTTCGGCTCGATTCTGCCGTCATGGCTGAGCGAGTTTATATATTCCAAACTTCCCTACAAGGTCTAACCTCGGATAACTTTGGCTTTTATCATATAAGCGAGCAACAGCAGCGACGGTACCACCATAAAAGAAGTCAGCCAGAAAAAGTTCGGCCATGAAACCGCTGCCGCCAAGAAACCTGAGGTTGCCGCAAAGATGTCGCGTGCCAGACTCATGAACGAAGACAACAGCGCATACTGCGTCGCGGTATATTCCTTGTTGCAAAGCGATGACAAATAAGCCACAAACGCGGCCGTTCCCATTCCGGCCGCAATGTTGTCCAGAGAAATCGTCACCATCAAAACCGACAAATCGTGCCCTGCATAAGCCTGCCAGACAAAAGACATGTTGGTCAGCCCCTGCAAAATCCCGCAAAACATCAGCGAGCGGACTATTCCGTAGCGGCTGACCAGCGCGCCGCCGACAAGCGTACCGCCGATTGTCGCCATAATGCCGAATAATTTGATGATTGAAGCAATCTCGATTTTGCTGAATCCCATATCGTCATAAAACGGATAAGCCATCGGCGCCATGTAGGCGTCCGTCATTCGGTACAAAAAGATAAACAGCAGAATAACAAGCCATTTCGGCCTTTTCATAAAATCGACCAGCGGAGCAACCACCGATTTTTTCAAAAAAACGATGCCGCGCTTCCATAAACCGCATTTCTCTTTTACTTTTTCCCGTACCGGCTCGCTCTCTTTTTTAGCGCACAGAATTGCCGCCATACCGACCAATGCGCCGAGCGACATGATTTTATAAACGTCTTCCCACGACATGACCGCAGCCAGAAACAAAGCTCCCGCGCCCGAAAACAATGTTCCGAACCGGTATCCGAGCACAAACACCGCAACACCCGCACCCTGTTCGCGATTATTAAAAGATTCAATCCGATAGGCGTCCAAAACGATATCCTGCGTTGCCGAAGCCACGACCATAAGAAAAGCGAATACGGCCATGTTTACCGGGTTCTGCGCCGGATTGGTAACGGCCATTCCCCAAATTGCCGCCATCAGCCAGATTTGCGCAAACAAAGCCCAACCGCGTCGACGCCCCAAACGGTCAAACAACGGCAACCGTACTCGGTCAACAATCGGCGACCACAGCCATTTAAAACTATATGGCGCTTTTGCTAAAGAAAACAAACCGATTGCAGCCAGAGAAACTCCGGCATCTTTAAGCCACAAACTGAATGTCCCAAAAACCAGAAGATACGGAAATCCGCTCGAAAACCCGAGCAAAATCATTGTAAGCATACGCTTATCACCGTAGACTTCTATCGCTTTGAGCCATTTTTTGAACATCAACAACCTCCCTGCCAAGCCTATCATAAGCGCAATTGGTTAAAACTCTCTTTCATTTTAACGCTCATACAGACATTTCGAAATTTAAAATGCACTACCGAAGTTTGCCTAATTACACGCATAACCAAAAGAAAAAGCGCATAATCGCGCTTTTTCCAAAGAGAGACAACGAGATTTACCACGGAAGACGTCAATCTCTGCAAAATATAATCGGAACTGACGTATCCGCCTCGTTAATTTTGCATTAGAAAGCCCCGATGCGATATTTCTCCCGCATCTTTTATACCAGCATGGTGTCAAGCAATTCCTTGCAATAAGCTCTCATGTCCGGATCTTCCATAAGAGTCAGCTTAAGGTTGGACTTTTCAAGATCTTTGTTGGTGCCGCAATCAAAACGCAGCGCATCGCAAAGGACTCCCGTCAGTTTCATGCCGCGTTCGGCCGCCAGTCCCATAGCGTCGGCCAGATTGATTTCACCGTTGGTGCCTTTACGAACCTCAGGCAAGACATCCATAATTTCATTGGGCAGAATATAAGGCCCCATACTGGCATAATTCGACGGAACGTCTTCCAGGGCAGGTTTTTCGATTTTGCCTTTTGCATGAACAATGCGGCCGTCGCGAACCGCGCCGATAAGCGCGCCGTAACGTACCATCTGCTCACGCGGAAATTCCATAATATTTTCGACCATGCCGCCTTCCTGCTCATAAACATCCAACAGCTGCGCCAAGATTCCTTTGCCTTTGCGGACATTGACATAAACGTCGTCGGGCCACATAACCACGAAATCGCGATCACCGACAATTTCCTTGGCCATCAGCACGGCATGGCCGTTTCCTTTGGGCTCGGACTGCTCGGCAAACGAAAACTTCATCCCCGCGGGTATAATCTCCTGAACGACCTTCAATAAATCAAGCTTGTTCTTTTCGCGCAAATGGTTCTCAAGCCACGGATACGGAGAGAAATGCGTTTCGAACAAATGCTTGCAGGACTGGTCACTGTATATAAAGACAATCTCTTTAATTCCTATTTCGGCACAGGCATCGACCGCATACTGAATAATCGGCTTGCTGTGAAGGGTCAAAAAGCCCTTGTGAAGAGCCTTGGTGGCAGGAAGATTGCGGGTAGACAGACCGGCGACGGGAAGAATACAAACTTCAGGTTTTCTGCTCATTTTTAAACTCCGAATAATTAAATTATTTTATAATTGAACTATAACACAAAAAAATGATTCGACAACCCTAATTGACTTTTCCCCTGCCTTTTTTGACCACATTGCCGGAATTCGAACGCGCCGACGTGCCGGCCTTCCGTGCCGGCCGCGAGAAGTCAAGCACTCTCACTTCCCTGTCCTCAACCAGTTCTTCGGCCTTTTCGATATCTTTAATATCACGCACGACCTCGACCACGCGGCCGCTCTTTTTAATGCTGATAGAACCCTTGTTTTCCTTAACCTTGCGCTTGACTTCGGCTTCGCGCAGACTGTTGTTGTAAGCGTCTTCTTCCGCCTTAACTTTTTCTTCGGCATATTTGCGCATCTCGGCCAGCGTTTCTTCCATACTGGCGATATCCGCCCGCAAACCTGTCAGCAGCTCTTCGGCGTCACTGTTATACGCCGCCGTTTCTTCCGCATCATCGGACTTGAGCACCGCGTTTTTCTCATCAAGCATTTTGAGATTATCCGCTTCAAAACCGGCCGCCTTGTCTTTGATAAAAACGTCCCACCCCGAAATATTGACATCCTCGTCAAGCTGATAATCGCTGACGATATCTGCCAGCCGCGAATTGAAAGCGTCGCGCGCCGTATTATACTGAAACAGTATCTGCTTGGCTTTATTCGCTTCGTCGATAATCAGGGTATAAATTTCGGCAATGTTTTTCTTAATGTCGTCCAGATACGCGGCCTTAACCTCCAGCTTCAGCCTTTCCAGTCCTGCCAAAGCGGTCTGATTGACTTTTTTAAGCTGTTCGACCGTTTCCGCATTCAAAGCCGCCGAATTGTCAAAATTAACCTGTTCGACCAGATCCGCGGCCGTCTTTCCGGCCTTTTGGCGCAGGGCATCATACTTATAAAGCGTACTTTGATCATAAACGTTCTTAGACTTTTGCGCAATATTATCATCAATTTCCCTGCGAATTTCGGCCACTACGCCGCTGGCGATGTTCTTTTGTTCTTCAATTAAAAGACGAAGGCGGTTTTCTTCTGCTTCGCGAACCATCCGTGCGTCGTTGTCAATCTTGTCCTGCCTGCTTTTGTAAAGATTAAACAAAGAACTGACGTTCACATCCAGAAGCGGCGCGTTGGTCGCCCCTTTCAGGCTAAAGCTGTACCCGGGCAAATATTTCGATTCGTCGTATTTGACGTCAAAAGTCAGATTCATTTCCCACGGGTCAAGCGTTCCGCCGCCATAGACCTTGACCTCCGCGCCGTTACCGTTCATAACTGCGTTGGACAACGTGTAAGCGCCTTTCTCGAGCGTAAAGTTGCCGTTAAAAGTATTGAACGCGGAAGCCCCGCTGGTCAGATTGCTTTTAATCGTCATGGCCAGCCCGTCAACCGTTTCGCGTTTTTTGATATCTTCCCAGTTGGCCGCCAGATTCCAGCCTTTGACATTAAGATCGGAAAAACTGAAAGTACCGTTTCCGTTTACGGTTTTGACAAACTCCCGCTGGCTTTCCGCATCGCCGTCAAGAAAAAGCTCGGCCTTGAGAGTTCCCTTGTTCAAACCGTAGACCTTGCCTCTCCAGCCAAACGGAGAAACGTCCAGATTGTCAACAGCGGCCTGAATGTTGAAATGCGGCTGTTCAATCATCTTCAGACTGCCGCGGGCGGTAACGTTGCCGTTGCCCGATGCGGCGCGCAAATCCTGAACGTCCAGCACACCTTTGTGCAATGCCAGATTAAATGCTGCATTGCTAAGGCTTCTTCCGTAATAAGACAAATCCTGCACCGCAAAATTGCCGGTCAGATCGAATTTGGTATAAAAATCATAGTTAATTTTATCATTGCTCCAATCCGGATCGGCCAAAAACTCAACGACGTCAATTTTTTCAGGCTTGATAACCGGACGCCCGGAAGCGTTGTTTTTGTTCAGGAAGCGTTCAATCTCAAACTTGTTTATGTTCAAATCCGTCATCAGATTCGGCCTGCCGTCAACCTTCTCATAAGTCAGAGAGCCGCTGAAGGTATTATACCCTGTGTTGCTTTCCTCAATATCCAAGCGAAACTGATCTTTGTTCCCGCTCACGTTTCCGCGCAGAACAAACGGTCCTATCGCCTGTCCCTGAGGCAAATATGGAGAATTCCAGTCTTCAAGCATCTTGTTGAAATCCGGATGTCTGAGCGCCAAACTTCCGTTAATATTAAACAATCCGCCGTCCCGTGCAACCTGTCCCTGAAAATCGGTTTCCAAGGCTCCCAGCTGCAAACGGGAATTTAAGGCGAAACGGTTCAAATCGCCGGTTACGGCACCTTTTGCATCCATCCGTGACAGCTTTTTATAATCCAAGTCCGGAGCTTTCAATTCCAGCTTATTGACAAAAGCGGAAACATTGTCGGTCTTAACATCGTAATTAAGCTCATTAAAGTTCGGAACGTCGCCGAACCCGAAAACCTGCCCGCGGACATCAACCGCCGCATTAGCCGCGGAATTTATCGTCAGCTTGTTGATATCCATCTTGCCGTTAAGCAGGACGGCATCAAAATCTATTTTTTCAAACGGCATGTTTTCGTAAATGGCCATGTCGAGCTTGGCCGTTATCTGCATTTCGAAATCATTCAGCAATCCGAGTTTTGAAAAACGGTACTGCATTCTTTCAGTCCAGGTTTTGCTTTTTTCCTCTACCGGCAACACGCTGATGTAATTGTCAAAATTAATCATGTCGGCATTCAAAACCAACATCATGTCCGGCCGACTGCCGAGTTTGACTCCCGCTTCCCCCGAAAGAGAACTTTTGTCAATTGTGACATTGAAAGGCGATATCTGAATTTTATCCAGCGTTCCCGATAATTTGGCCGCACCGACCGCTTTCTTATAGGTAGCGGCGGCGCTAACCGGCGGATGAACTCCGAGCCAATTCAACGTTTTCAAAAAATCGGTCGACTTAAAAGTTGCGTCCAAATTATAAAAAGGCTTGTCTTCATAAGCGGAAACGCTTCCTTTGATTTTCACGTCCGTATCGCCCGGAAGCACTGCCGAAATATTGTTGACGGTAACAATGTTTTCGATAACGTCAAAACTCGTCTCAAAATTTTTGACTGCCTGACCGTTATACTGTGTTCGCACCGATTTGACATCCGCCAGCAAATCAAACGGCAACGACGGGTTATAAACGCCGTCCCCCCGATAATAACTCAGCATGTTGCGAAAAGCGTAAACAAGCGGATCCAAATTAAAATCGGTAAAATTAAACGCCAGATCGATCCGGGGCTTGATCCCGTCTTCCCCGGCGCCGAAAACGCCGTCGTTCAGCGGAATCTGCATATTGCCGGCACCTTGTGTTTCGCCGTAGCGCACGACAATGTTCGACAGGTTAAGCTGTCTGTCATTAAAGGCTGCGTCAAATGTCAGCGCCAGCGGAAAATCATATGCTTCGTCAAACTTCGTGTCCGGACTGTTGGCTTTCCAAAAATCCTTCAGCTTTGCCGATTCAAAAATAACGTTGCCGTTCAGCACTTTGTTCTTAAGCATGAAGCTGCCGTCAAACCGCACATAACTTTTCGATACCGGATGCGTAAACACCAAATTAAGCGATGTCGCAAAACTGTCCGAAAGTTTGCCGACCGAAACCGCAAATCCCTGAGGGACGCCGTCCTTTATGTAATTTCCCTCAATCCGATACGGTCCGTACAGACTTTGCGCCATAATTTCACCGCTCAAATCATCAAGCCGCAAGGTTATGTCGCGCCCCGGATCCTCATACAATACGGAAGCGTTTTTCAAACTGACGCTGTTAAGCGATATTTCCGCTTTAAGCTCTTCCTGAGCGGAAGCCTGCCAATTGAGACTGCCGTTGTCCAAAAGTTCAATATTAATCTGCGGCGCGTCCAACACCATCCGCCGCACTTCAAATATACCTGAAAGCAGCGGCCTGGATGACAATTCGGCCACCAGTTTTTTAACCTCGACCAACGGCTTGGCCTGCATGTCCTGGGGATTCAAAATTTTGACATTCTGTGCCGTCAATGACGGATACGGCATAAATTTCAGAGACACCGGCCCGCCGAAAACGATTTTTTTGCCGGTCATCTGATAGAAGCGTTCCGCCAGCTTATCCTTATGCTCGTTCCAATCAATCGAAGAGACATAGACGGCCGTACCGGCAACTCCGGCAATAATCAACCCCAACACCAGCAGAATGACTTTTTTCACGCTTTTTCTCCTCGACAGTTTTGCATGCGCCGCAAATATGTTTTGCTTTTATCTTAAACTACAATTATTATAAAGTCATAATAATTAATAAAACTTTTAACACTCAAAGGCAAGTCATGAATAATCTTCAAAAACTTTTATCTCTGGCTCAAGAAGCGGCGAGTCGGGCCTATTGTCCCTACTCGCATTTTCCGGTCGGTGCCGCAATCGAAAGCACGGACGGACGGTTTTATTCCGGTTGCAATGTCGAAAACGTCTCCTACCCGGTCGGAACCTGTGCCGAAGCCGGCGCCATTGCCGCAATGATTGCCGGCGGCAGCAAAAAAATCGCCAACATCCTGATTTACGCTTCCGCACAGACGCTCATAACTCCCTGCGGCGCCTGTCGGCAGCGAATTGCCGAATTTGCCGTGCCCGAAACCGTAATTTATTTGGCTCAACCGGGCGGCATCGGCAAAAGTTGCACCATCAGCGAACTTCTTCCATCTTCTTTTTCGGAGTTTTAACCATGTCAGAAAACGCTCATTCCCTAGCCGAACAAATTCGTGCCCGTTTGGGCAGATTCTCTCCGCGCATCGCCGTCATTCTGGGCAGCGGCCTCGGCGGACTTGCCGAAGAAATTGAAAATCCGCTCAGCATCGACTACGCCTCCGTCAAAGGTTTTCCGGTCAGTACCGTCTCCGGACACCGGGGACGTCTGATTGCCGGTACGCTTTCGGGCAAGGAAGTCCTCTGCATGCAGGGACGAATTCACCTTTACGAAGGCTATCAGCCCGCAGCCGTAGCCGACATCATCAAAGCTTTTCGGCTGCTCGGCATCGAGACCCTGATTGTTACCAATGCGGCCGGATCTTTGCGTAAAGAAATGACGCCCGGTTCGCTGATGCTGATTGAAGACCATCTCAATCTCAGCGGCTTTAATCCGCTTATAGGCCCCAATGACGACAGTTTCGGCCCGCGTTTTCCGAACATGAACAACGTCTACACGCCGGCTTACCGCAGCCTTGCGCAAAAAATCGCCAACGACGGCGGTATCACCCTGCACACGGGCGTCTACTGCATGCTTTCCGGCCCCGCTTTCGAAACCCCTGCCGAAGTTCGCGCCTGCCGCGTTTTGGGCGCAGACGCCAACGGCATGTCGACCGTCCCCGAAACCATGACCGCCGCCTGGTGCGGCATCAAGGTTCTCGGCATTTCGGCTCTGACCAACTATTGCACCGGCATTGAAGGCGGCAATCCGAGCCATGCCGAGACGCTCGAAAACGCGGCCAAAGCCTCGGCCGACCTGACGTTTTTGGTCAAACGCTTTATAGGAGAACTCTGATGAACGATTTGTCTGCCGCCCAAATATTAATCCGCTCGCTGGACCTGACCTCGCTTAACCGCAGTGATACCAAAGAAACGATTAAAGAGCTCTGCGCACGCGCCGTAACGCCTTACGGTTCGACCGCCGCGGTCTGCGTTTGTTCCGAATTTATCCCGACCGTGCTGCACGAGCTTACCGACAACGTCAAAATCGCCACCGTTGTCAATTTTCCCGACGGCAGCGCCGATTTAAAACGTCTCGAAAAGGAAATCAAACAGGCAATCAAACTCGGCGCCGACGAAATCGACGCGGTTCTGCCTTATCATGATCTTTTGAACGGCAACGAAGAAATCTGCGTCAAATTCCTGAACAAAGCGCGTGAACTCTCAAAAGACAAAACGCTTAAAATCATTATTGAAAGCGGCGAACTAAAATCAACGCTCAACATAAGAAAAGCCGCGCAATTGGTTATAGAATCAGGTGCCGACTTCATCAAGACCTCAACCGGCAAGACGACCGTCTCGGCAACGCCGGAAGCCGCCAACGCCATCTTGGAAGTCATAAAAGCCAGCGGCAAAGACGTCGGCTTCAAAGCCAGCGGCGGTATCAAAACTTTGGAAGACGCAAAAAAATATCTGTCGCTGGCAATTGCCGTCATGGGAGCAGACTGGATCAGCGCCGGACATTTTCGCATCGGCGCCAGCTCGCTTTTAAACAATTTGCTTGAACATCTGAATAAAGGATTTTGACAATGCTGCCTCAGGAAATTATCCGCAAAAAACGCAACGGCCGACCTCTGACTAAAGAAGAAATTGACTTCTTCGTCAAAGGCGTTACCGACGGCTCGATTGTCGACGCTCAAACCGCCGCCCTGACCATGGCTGTTTTCCTCAACGGCATGTCCGTTGAGGAAACCGCAGATTTGACCAAAGCCATGCGCGATTCCGGAGACGTGCTCGACTGGTCGGAACTTGACGGCCCGGTGGTTGACAAACACTCGTCCGGCGGCGTCGGCGACAAAGTCAGCCTTATGCTTGCGCCGATGATTGCCGCCTGCGGCGGCTTCGTACCGATGATATCCGGACGCGGTCTGGGACACACCGGCGGTACCCTTGACAAGTTTGATTCCGTCCCCGGCTATCAAACCGTCCCCTCAAACGATTTATTCCGCAAAGTTGTAAAAGACGTCGGTTGCGCCATTATCGGTCAAACCGGCAGCCTCGCTCCGGCCGACAAAAAAATTTACGCAATCCGCGATGTTTGCGCCACGGTTGAATCCGTACAGCTGATTACCGCCTCCATTCTTTCCAAAAAACTTGCCGCCGGACTGGATTGTCTGGTCATGGACTTAAAATGCGGCAACGGCGCTTTCATGGACAGTCTGGAACGCGGACGCGAACTGGCGCACTCGATTGTCAACGTCGCCAATGCTGCCGGCACCAAAACCAAAGCGGTGCTGACCGACATGAATCAGGTTTTGGGACACGCAGTCGGCAACGCCGTCGAAGTCGCCGAAGCCGTTGAATATCTGAACGGCAGCCGCCGAGATCCCCGTTTGCACAATATTACGCTGGAACTTTGCGGAGAACTGCTGCTTTCTTCCAAACTTGCGGCTTCCCTGCCGCAAGCTAAGGACAAATTACAACAGGCCTTGGATTCCGGAAAAGCGCTGGAAATTTTCGCCCGCATGATTACCGCTCTCGGCGGTCCGGCCGATTTCTGCGATACGCCGTGGAAATATCTGCCTCAGGCAGCAATTATTCGTCCTGTTTACGCCTCTTCTGCCGGCTACGTTCAAAATATGGACACCCGCGGCATCGGTTTAAGCATTATCGAAATGAAAGGCGGTCGCACAACGCCGGATCAAAAACTCGATTATGCCACCGGTTATACCGAATTTTGCCAAATCGGCGACTATGTCGACAACCAAAAACCGCTGGCCGTTATCCATGCCCGGAACGAAGAACAGTTCGGGCACGCCGCGGACAGCCTGCGCCGTTTAATTACGATCGGCGCCGAAAAACCGCAACAAACGCCGGAAATCATCGAAAAAATTGCCTGACAAAAAACCGCCGGAGCATCTCGCTCGGGCGGTTCGGTTTTAGATTTAAGGCAGAAAGATTGGTTACAATAAATTGTAATGAGCCGCAAAAATTTTGTATTGGCGGTTATTGTCCCACAGATAATGATATGCGTGACAATACTCGCCTTCAAGCTCGGCATTGCTGACCGAAATCAGCTTGGAGTTCACCTCTGCCAGAACCTGACGCGCACGCTGATTCAATTTAGGAGCATTACGCGATTCAAAAACGATATCCATAAGTATCAGGAACTGCAAGACAGACAAGACTCGCCTTTGTTCCACGGCCTCTGCAAAATACTGCAGAACCAAACCGGCAAAACTCGAGTTTTTATAATGAGCCAGAGAAACTTCGTCAGCACGACGCCAGTTTCCGCATTTGCCGATAAAATCGAGGATCTCGGCACAACGCAACGGCGCTTTCTCTTTGTAAAGTTCAAGAACTTCATTAAGGCGAACCCAGAAAAGTTCGCTGTCTTCTTCCCAGAAAACGCCCTTAAAAATCGTTCCGTCGACTTCTTTTTCAAGGTTGTTCCAAGGAAACTTCTCTGCCAGTTGGGCTGTAAAATCTATTAACTTGCACATAAAAATAAGGTTTTGTTTGACATAATTGTATTTGTTTATGTCAGACAATATACACCGCATTTCCCCTTAAGTCAAAACATATTTTGGAAAATTTTGTACAAAAAACAAGCGCCGCCAGGAAATATCCGAAGGCAGCGCTTTCAAATAAGCTTACAGTTAAGGCAACAACGGAGACCAGGCCGGATCCGATCCGTCGGCCGGAGTAATAATCTGACGCTCGTTATAACCGGTCAAATCAATTGAATAAAGCTTGACCGGCGCGGCGGAACTACGACCGCCTTTGTCCTGTCTGAAATACATCAGCACGCGGCCGTTGGGTGACCATGTCGGTCCCTCGACCAGATAACCGCTGGCCAGCAGACGCTCGCCGCTGCCGTCCGGATACATTACGCCGATATAAAACTGACCACCGGCTATTTTGGTAAAAGCGATATAATCCCCGCGCGGTGACCACACCGGCGTCGCATAACGCCCCGAACCGAAACTGATGCGCTTAACGTCGGAACCGTCGCTGTTCATGACATAAAGTTGCTGATTGCCACCGCGGTCAGAGTTGAACACGATCTGCTCGCCGTCGGGCGAATAGCTGGCAGAAGTGTCAATCGCACTACCGTAAGTCAGTTGTTTGCTGGTGCGTTTTTTCAAATCCATTTCATAAATATTGGTCTTGCCGCGCGACGCAAAGCTCAGCAAGACTTTCGAACTGTCCGGCGAGAACCTCGGCGCAAACGTCATTCCCGGAAAATTACCGAGAAGCTCCTGCTTGCCGGTTTCAATATCGAGAATATAAACCCGAGGCGTATTGCCGGCATAAGACATATAGGTAATCTTCTGCAGATTAGGCGAAAACCGGGGCGTCAATGCCATGGAATTTCCTGAAGTCAAAAACTTGTGATTCTCGCCGTCCTGATCCATAATTGCCAGACGCTTGACGCGCCGTGTTGCCGGCCCCGTCTCCGAAACATAAACAATCCGCGTATCGAAATAGCCTTTTTCGCCGGTCAGGCGCTCATAAATCGCATCGGCCATCACATGCGCTACCCGCCGCCAGTTGTCTTTTGTCGTCGTAAACGACTGACCTTTCATCTGATTTTCGGCAAACACGTCCCACAACCGAAATTCCACCCGCAGATTATTGGCGTCAGTTTCCTTAATCGCCGATTGAATCAGCGCCGTGGCGTTAATCGCCTTCCAGTCCACGAATGCCGGCTCCTGATCCATAGAGGAAAATTCCTGAATATAACTGCGCTCATCCACAAACTTAAACAACCCCGAACGCTCCAGATCCGCGATAACGACATCGCGGATTTTCCGACCATACTGACCGACAAAAAAACCGTCGTGTATCATTTCCGGAAAAGCCACCGGCATCGGTTCGCGCATCGCACCGTTAACATCAATGCTCAAATCGGCTCTGGCCGTCCCGATTATTAAAAAACTGAAAACCAAGCTCAGTAAAAATCTGTATTTCATGTTTTTTCTTTCTTCAAAATAAAAATATTGCCCTCATATTAGACACAGTTTCTTAAAAATCAATTAGCAAGACATAAAAAAACCGTATAACTTTCGGGTTATACGGTCTCTTTTCAATTACTCAATTTATTTTGAGCCTCGAACACACTTCCTTGCGAAAATCGGCATCCTGCAGCGAACAAAGCCTACGAATTTCATACGCCATCATATCGTCTGTCATTTTTTCCAGACTTTGCACGTCAATATCCGTAAACATCTGAGTTGCTCTTTCCACAATTTTCTCACGCAGGCGGTCATGCTGATATCGGATTATCAGAGATGCAACACCCAAAACCGCCGCAACC
>CAYNBB010000014.1:0-29211 GCA_964395655.1 uncultured Azospirillaceae bacterium
AAACCGGCCGTTTCAAACCTGAAAAACCAAAATTATTTGGCCTGGTTAATAGCGTCCTGAAGAACGCCCTCGTCCAGAGTTTGAATGATTTTGCCGTTCAGAATCAGAGTCGGAACGCCGTTAACCTGAATCTTGGCAGCCAGATTGGAAATCTCGTCCATAACCTTGCTGACTTTTTCGGATTCCATATCGGCCTTCAGCTTCTCAAGATCGGCGCCGGCCTTACCGGCTGCTTCGTCAATCTTGGCTTCTGTCAGGGGACCGTTGATTTCAAATACGGCAGTATAAACTTCGGCAAATTTGCCCTGTTCTTTGGCTGCCAAAGCGGCTTTGGCCGCATATTTGGACATCGGAGACAAGAATGCCAGCGGTTTGGCAACAAGTTTCAGATCGCCGTTTTTGGCAACAACGTTTTTCAAGACAGGATAAATCTTGTGGCAATAACCGCAGGAGAAATCAAAAAATTCAACCAAAACAATTTTTCCGTCAGGATTGCCGAGAAAACCGTCATTCGGATTCTTGGTCAGTTCGTCTTCACTCTGAGCCAGAAGTTCCTGAGCTTTTTTCTGAGCTTCTTCTCTCTGTCTGGTTTCATAGTTCTGCATCGCCTGAATAATCATTTCCGGATTATCGTTCAAAGCCTGTTCGACGCTGGCCGAACTACCGCCCTTGTTGCAGCAGAAAATGCACATAACCAATGCGGCTATGGCAACGACAAGAGCTGCCAAAGATACATATACAGCATTAATTTTATTCATTTCAAAATCCTCAAGTTATAATTATTATCAACTCGTTTAATCTAACAAACTATCAAATATTTACAAGCGGAAAATAATATTTATTTATTGGTTTTGCCCAAATAATAAATTATTTTTTCATAAATTAAGCGATATAATGCGTCTTAAGTCTAAACCTTTTGAAAGCGATAAAATGTTTCACCTTAACCTCTCTCTTTTTTCCAAAACCAAAAATCTTGAAAACAAAATAGACATGTTTCACAACAAACTGCTTGACGCGGCCATGACATTTAAAAAGGCGGTTCGCGTCTTCCTGGATGAGGGGCGCAGCGAGAACTACAAAAAGCTCTCAAAACAGGTCAAGCAAATCGAACACGATGCCGACAATCTGCGCCGCGACATTGAAAACAACCTCTATACTCAAAACCTGATTCCCGATCTGCGTGCCGACGTGCTGCATCTGGTTGAAAACCTTGATAAAGTCATCAACAAGTTAGACGAAGTGACCTACATGTTTTATATCGAAAAACCGGAGATTGACAAAAACTATCATATCCGCATCAACGAACTGTGTGACCTCAGCGCCGAATGCGCCGAAAACATGGCAAAAGCCTCGCGCGCTTTTTTTCGGGACTTGAGCTCCGTACGCGACTATTCGCAAAAAGTTTATTTTATTGAGCATGAATCCGATGTCAGCGCCGACAAGCTGCGCAAAGCGATTTTCGACTCGGAACTGCCGCTTGCCAATAAATTGCAACTGTCCAACTTTGTCAACGAAATAGCCGATATCGGCGACATCGCCGAAGACTTTATCGACGAACTGCTCATATTCACGATTAAGAGAGATATTTAAACCATGGATCTGACTTTTCTGCTGTTCTTGAGTTCCGGCTTGTTTTTAGGATGGTCGCTCGGCGCCAGCGACGCCTCAAACATCTTCGGCACCGCCGTTGCCACTAAAATGGTCAAATTCCGAACAGCTGCCGTTATTTCTTCGATTTTTATAATTATCGGAGCGGTATATGCCGGTTCCGGCGCTTCTCAAACCCTCGGACATCTGGGTTCCATAAACACGTTGCCGGGCGCTTTCATGTCGGCTCTGTCCGCTGCGCTCACCATTTATTGGATGGTAGAATTGTCAATGCCGATTTCCACTTCCCAGGCTATCGTCGGCGCCATCATCGGTTGGAACTTTTTTGCCGGAAAACCGACTGACGTTTCAATTTTGAGCCAGATTGTCAGTACTTGGGTCGTCTGCCCGATTCTCTCCGGTCTGATTGCCGTCTTTCTGTATTGGCTGGTACGCGTTATCATTCGCAAATCGCACCTGCATCTGATTCGTCAGGACAGCTATACCAGAATCGGCCTGATTATTGCCGGCGCTTTCGGCGCTTATGCTCTCGGCGCCAACAACATCGCCAACGTCATGGGAGTCTTTGTCGCTTCTTCGCCGTTGCAAAGCGTTCACTTCGGATTCGGCATTACCCTCAGCGGAACTCAGGTCTTGTTTTTAATCGGCGGTATTGCCATCAGCGTCGGCGTTGCCACTTACTCTCATAAAGTTATGAACACGGTCGGTAATTCGGTAATGAAAATGTCTCCGCTGATGGCCTGGGTCGTCGTTGTTTCTCAATCTTTGGTTCTTTTCCTGTTTGCCTCGCAAGACCTTAAACACTTTTTGACCTCATACGGATTGCCGTCACTGCCGCTGGTTCCGGTTTCCAGCTCGCAGGCCGTTATCGGCGCGGTCATGGGTATCGGACTGGCTCGCGGCGGCAAAAGCCTGCACTGGAACATTATCGGCAAAATATCCATCAGCTGGATCACCACACCGATAATTGCCGCCGGCGTCTGCTACATATCCTTATTCTTTTTGCAAAACGTCTTCGGACAAATCGTATTTCTGCCTTAGGAGCACAAGATGAAAATTACTGTTCTTGCGATCGGAAAATGCAAAAGGAATTCGCCCGAAGCCGCTATAATCGCCGAATACCTCAAACGTTCAAGCTGGGAAATCGTTATTAAGGAAAAAGATAATTCAACACAGGAAGACGAAGCGAAATTTCTGCAAAACAATATTCCGCACGGCGCCAAAATCATCGTCTTGGACGAACGCGGAGAAAATATCAAATCGCTTGAACTTGCCAAACGGATAGAAAACTGGCAGCTCGGCGGCTGTTCTGAAATATGTTTTCTGATCGGCGGTGCCAACGGGCACTTGCAGTCAACCCGTGACAAAGCCGATTTACTGCTCTCATTCGGCAAATTAACACTGCCGCATATGCTGATGCGCGCCGTCCTGAGCGAACAGATTTATCGGATTCAAACGATTATTGCCGGTCACCCGTATCACCGCGAATAATAATTCGTCGACTCATCCCACAGACAACCTATACGGCCGTCTGTAAGGACAAAAAAGAAAAAGGCCGCGTCTGAACTGTCTTCCAAAAATCAGACAATCCACAAACGCAGCCTGGTTTTAGGTTAAAACGACTTTCAGTTACCGGTAGAGCGGATTTTTCCGACCGAAGACCACATCTTCTCAATACTGTAAAATTCTCTCACTTCGGGACGGAAAATATGAACAATAACGTCAAACGCGTCAATCAAAACCCAGTCAGCTTTTTCCTTCCCCTCAACAACCGATTTGAACTTGGCTTCCTTAAGCTTAAGCTGAATATTATCCGCCAAGGCCGCTACCTGACGATTAGAACCGCCGCTGGCAATCACCATATAATTGGCAATCGAAGTCTTGCCCTGCAAATCCATTACCACGACATCCTGCGCTTTGCCGTCTTCCAAAACTTTGGTAATAATGTCCAAAATCTGCTCGGATTCGCTCTGAGACTGCGTTATTGTTGTCTTTTTTACCACTAAATTTCTCCTCGTTTTATACCGGTGACCAAGGCTTGTTTTCCGATTCGACCGCAATCTTAACCTCTTCGGCTTCTTTCCGGCTTCTGTCTCTGGTTATATACTGATTCACCTCGCGAAGGCAATCAAAAAGTCCTTGTTTTGCCACGGCAGAAATCACAAAAACTTTCTTGCCGGTCGCTTTTTCCAGTGCTTTCTGCTTTTTCAGCATCTCATCGGGCGCCACCGCATCAGCCTTGTTCAAAACAATGACCTCCGGTTTTCCGGCCAGAATATCGTTATACAAATCAAGTTCGCGGCGAATGCCGTTATAAACGGCTGCTACGTCCTCCTCCGTCGCGTCAATCAAATGCAGCAAAGCAGAACATCTCTCGACATGCTTCAAAAAACGGTCACCCAACCCGACGCCCTCGTGCGCCCCCTCAATCAATCCCGGAATATCGGCTATCACCATCTCATAATTGTCAACCCAAGCCACACCGAGATTCGGATGCAGAGTCGTAAACGGATAATCGGCAATTTTCGGCCGCGCCGCCGTCACCACCGACAAAAAAGTCGATTTTCCGGCATTCGGCATACCGACCAAACCGACGTCGGCAATCACTTTCAGACGCAGCCATACCCATTTTTCTTCTCCGGGCCAGCCGGGCTCTGCATAACGCGGCGCCTGATTGACAGCAGTCTTAAACTGAGCGTTGCCGCGACCGCCGTCACCGCCTTTTGCAATCAAAAAGCGCTGCCCGGGTTCAATCATGTCAACAATCAGCGTTTTCTGATCATCGGCCAAAACCTCCGTTCCTACCGGAACTTTAATGACAATGTCTTCGCCCTTGGAACCGGTTTTGTCAGCCCCCATGCCGTTATGCCCTTTTTTGGCCTTAAAATGCTGATGATAACGAAAATCGATCAGCGTATTCAAATTCGCCACGGCTTCAATATAAACGCTGCCGCCTTTGCCGCCGTCACCGCCGTTGGGGCCGCCGAACTCGATATATTTTTCGCGCCGGAACGAAACGCATCCCGCACCGCCGTCACCCGATTGTATATATATTTTCGCCTGGTCTAAAAACTTCATTTCCGCCTCAATCAGATTTTTTGAAAAGTAAAGGGGATGCACTGACACCCCCTCTAAATTTATAATTCCTTTTAGCGCAGAATCAACTATTCGCAGACAACGGAAACAACAGTTTTGTTGCCGGCTTTTTTAGAAAACGCCACTTTACCTTCGGCAATGGCAAAGATAGTATGATCTTTACCCATACCGACGTTAGCGCCCGGATGATACTGGGTACCGCGCTGACGAACAATAATGTTGCCCGGAATAACGGCCTGACCGCCGGCTTTTTTCAAGCCCAGACGACGACCGATGGAATCACGTCCGTTATTGGAACTACCGCCCGATTTCTTATGTGCCATGATTAAATCTCCTCAAACCTGAACTTATTTACCGCAGACATCGGTAATTTTTACCAATGTAATCGACTGTCTGTGGCCGTTTTTACGACGATAATTTTGTCTTCTTTTCTTTTTGAAAACAATAACTTTGGCATCTCTGGCCTGTTTCAAAATCGTTGCTTTAACGCTGGCACCTGCAACCAAAGGATTGCCGATGGTATCGCCCATGGCCAGAACTTCGCTGAAAACAACTTCTTTACCTTCTTCACCGGCAAGTTTTTCAACTTTTACAACGTCGCCAGAAGTAACTCTGTACTGTTTTCCGCCGGTTTTAATTACTGCATACATATTCATTCACCTTTATATTTTTAAACATAAAACGTTGCTTTGCAATATACATAAGTTTTTCGCGCTGTCAATAAGAATCTCAACAAAATTTCAAAATACCCCTCCGCCCGCGACAAGCGGCCGAACCTCTCGCCGCTCTAACGTTCTTCCCGTTTTTGTTCGCGCTCGAGTACCCGGAACAGCTCCGGCCGCATAAAACGCCCGCTCCAAATCCCTCTTTTGGCTTTTTTGGCCTCTGCCTCGTCGGCTGCAAAATCATTCAGATATCTGGTATAAGCCACCGCCTGCCCGCGCCGCACCATCTCGCGATTGACATTGAGCTCTCCGGCATGACAAATAGAAACTTCACGTTTGTAACGATCGATTTTGCGCCTGACGCAATCAACCCCGTTTGCTACCAGTGCCGACAATGTCTCCTTGGATTTCCGACCGCAGTCATAAAGCCGGCCTTGCGCATCAAAGCACTTTTGGTTGTACTCCGGCGCATCGATTCCTTCCAGACGAATGTTCCGGCCGTCAATCAGTAAACTGTCGCCGTCCACGGCAACGACTTCCGCCCGTGCCGCGGCGCTCAGGCAAAACACCGTTAAAAATGCAATTGTCTTTTTCATCCGGATACCTCTTGACCGTCATTTTGACCGCATTCGCGCCGAAATGCAAGTTTAATCGGTTCAGACAGCCAAAATACATTGAATAACCTAAAAAAAACTTTTGGTATTTCGTGTTCTTTGTCATAAGATAAGACATAATTTTTATAACAAGGATTAATGATGCTGAAACATATCTCCAAAAGTATTCTTTTTTTAGGCGCGGTTTCCTGCCTTGCCGGCTGTGAATATTTTCGCACCCGCACGCCGCTGGACGTTCTTCGCGATCCTTTTGCGCCAAGCGCTGCCGAATACGCCGAACAGGGACGCCGCATGCAGCCTTACGTCAAAGCGCCGAGTTCCGTCGTCGTCTGCCGTTCGCATCAATGCGCACCGGCCAAACTGTCCATGTCAAAAGAATACATCTATAACAGCCTTCTGCATCTGTTTGACAACAACAATTATCAAAAGGTGCTCATCTGCCAGGGAGATCCCTCATCGCACGTTTGCCTCGAAAACTATATCACCTTGCCGATTACCGCCGGCATCACACCGACCAATGCTTATATTGACCATGTAAAAATTACCGATGTCATTATCGGAAAAACGGCAAACAAAGTTAACCTCATTCTGAATTACAATCTGACTTACGGCGGTCAGGTTCCCGACTGCACCCCGTCAAAAAGCATCGTCTTCGCCAAAACGATTGACCATGTTCTGCTTGAAGATGCAGGCTATACCTGCAAAATGACCACCATCGGCCAAAGCACCGTCAAAACCGTATTGGCGATTGACTACATTGATCTGGATTACGGCTATATCGGCGGCTTTTATTCCATAGGTATTTCCGGCCCGGCATACGGTGGCGGAAACGGCTATATGATTCTGCGTCTGCCTAAGAATGCTTATCCGCTCACGCCTCAGCTGCAAAATCCGACACCGAAAAAAAATGCTAAAGGTTCTCGCAGCGTTGCCGAATACAAAGGACAATCCGAAACGTCCGGACACGGACTCGGAAATGTCGAAGTCTTTCCGATCAGCAAAGAATAAAGAAAAAGTCCTCTTTAGAAGAGGACTTTTTCTTTAAGCGCCATAGCTGAAATACCGTACGCTCCGATAAATTAAAATTCTCTCAATCCCGCTAAACGCACAACTGTTCCGGCCATAGCGGATAACGCCGTCTGAGCCGGGCAAACTGCCGTTTCTTATCTGATATTTACGAACATCTTCCAAACTCATCGTCAGTCCGTTGTCAAACTCGGCCAACCAACCGTAACTGTCATATCCCGTATTGATATGAATAATCCGCCGCGACGCGTCGCCGCAAATTGTCTCGGGCAAATCGTTTTTTGAAATCTCAAACATTTCGTCATGAACCGAACCGCTGTACCAGTTTACAAAATTGTCATTGATTTCCGCCGCTGCACCAATGTCCGCAGCCGCCGTTTCTGTCTCGAACAAAGGAGAAACTTTTTCTTCGGCGCCGATTTCCGGAAAAGACGGCGTTTCCGTTTCAAGAAGCGGATTTTCGCCGACAAGACTGCTTTCTTCGCTAAGGCTTTCCTTCTCAGCCTCCTGTTCGGCCTCGTCTTCCGCAACCGGCAGCACATTTTCTTCTTCCGCTTCCGTGATTAAGGCTTCTTCCGACGCATTCAAATCTGCTTCGACAGATTCGGCTTCAAAACCGCTTTCCCCAACCGTTTCCTCAATAATATTATCATCCCCGGCCAGCCGGTCATTCTCAGAAAGCGGCGTTTCCGCCAACGTTTCGCTGTCCGTCAGCCAACCGCCGTTCGCAACCGGAGCGACATCGGCCGATTCGTCTTTTCCCGACACCGTTGCAGTATCAGCGGCCAACCAGGAATCCATGTCCAAATCAGCGAGGCTTTCTTCTTCATCAGCGGCATTCAATGCAACTCCCACATCTGCTGTCGATGCGGAATTTTCCGCCTCATCGGTATCAAGCATGGCTGAAATATCTAAATCGGCACCGCTTTCTAAATCCGGATTTT
The DNA here is from genome assembly GCA_964395655.1 of uncultured Azospirillaceae bacterium. GTDB lineage: Bacteria > Pseudomonadota > Alphaproteobacteria > RF32 > CAG-239 > CAZU01. The sequence continues at coordinate 7,954 of CAYNBB010000014.1, forward strand.
GCAGATTCAGCAAAGGATCCTCTTCTGTGCCGGAAATTTCAACCGTTGCGGAAACATCCAAATTTTCTTCTGCTTCATCCATACCGCAATCCTTACAACGGAATACTGATTAAAACTTTCAAACCGCCCAAATCGCTGTCGCCCAATTCTATCGTGCCGCCGTGTGACGAAACCACGTCTTTGGCAATGGACAACCCGAGACCGACGCCGCCGGTCTCTTTATTGCGAGAACCTTCCAATCGGTAAAAGGCCTTAAAGACGTCATCGCGCTTGTCTTTCGGAATTCCCGGGCCGTCATCCTCAATCGCCAGATTAAGCTTTTTATCATTGCTTTCCAACTTGACCGAAATCGTCTTGCCATAGCGGAAAGCATTGGAAATAATGTTGGTAACCGCTCGTTTCAGAGCCTGCTCGCGCCCCTGAATCGCACTGACCTGATCATTGGTAGAATAACGTATCAGCGCCTTTTTATTACGAAACTTGTTTATGATGCTCAAAATCATCTCGTTCATGTCCACAAAGCTGGATTTTTCTCCGCCCTCACCGCTCACAAAGGAAAGATAGCCGTCAAGCATTTTTTCCATCTCGTCAATATCGGACAGAAAATCTTTTTTATCCTCGCTCTCGGACAACATCGTTACCTGAAGTTTCATTCTGGTCAGCGGCGTCCGCAAATCATGCGATACCCCGGCCAGCATCTGCGTACGCTCGCTGATCTGCCGTTGAATACGCTCCTTCATTTTAATAAAAGCAAGCGCAGCCTTTCGAACTTCCGAAGAACCGGACGGCTTAAAGTCTTGATTGTCGATCCCTTTTCCGAAGTCTTCCGCCGCTTCTGCCAGCCGGGCGATCGAACGAACCTGAATTCTCAAAAACAGTACCGCCACCAAAAACAGCAACACCGAAGTTCCGGCCATCCACACCACAAACATAAAGATTGAAGAACTGAAGATTTTTTTCTTGGAAGTCGAAAATTTATACAACCCGTTATCGGTATCGACAAACACCAGCAGATCCTGACCGCCTTCGCCGAGATAAATGGATGTCATGTCCTCGCCGAAATGATGTTTAAGCGCTTCTTCCAAATAACCGACAATCAGTTTGTTGCCCCTGCCGGCCTTGTTCATAACCTGATGCTTGGCCTGATTGCTGAAATATTCAAAATTCATTTCGAAAGTTGAAGCCGACATTTTCTGCAAAACCGGAATTTTTTTCGGCTGCTCGGAAGCAAGATCTACGACAAACCTCATATCCGAAGCCAGATTATCGGACAAACGACGTCCCATCCGGCTCCAGCTGCCGTCAAAAAACATCACCACAGACACGATTTGCACCACGATAAGCGGAACAAAAATCAGCAACATCGTCCGAAAGAACAATGTCTTCGGTAAAAATTTCAGACGCAGATAACGCAGTTTTTCTTCCCATTTCGGTGTCAGTTTGATATGCATGATTTTATTCCTTCATTGAAAGCAACATATATCCTTTGCCGCGCACCGTCTGCAGATAACGCGGATTTTTGGTATCGGGCTCAATTTTTTTGCGCAGTCTGGTAATCTGCACGTCAATCGAACGCGGACTTTGTCCGGCGCCCAAAATTTCGGCCAGTTTTTCGCGGCTGAACACCTGTCCGGACTTGGTACCCAAAACATTTAACAAAGCCTGTTCGACCGGAGTAATATGAACGACCTCGTTTTGTCGGGTCAGCAGCTCTTTGGTCTGCATGTTATAAAAACACGAACCGAAATTCAGATATTCGCTGACCTCGGACTTCTCGACCGGAAGGCGCCGCAAAATACTTTTAATCCGCAAAACCAGTTCTTTGGGTTCAAAAGGTTTGGGCAAATAATCGTCGGCTCCGCTCTCAAAACCGCAAATGCGGTCTTCTGTCTCCCCCATTGCCGTCAGCATAATGACCGGAATGTCATTCTCTCTGCGCAACCGGCTCAGAAACTCCAGCCCGCTTTCTTCCGGCATCATAATATCAACGATCAGCAAATCAAACTTATACTGCTCCATCAGCGCACGCGCTTCGGCCGCCAGCTTTGCCGTCGACACGTAAAAGCCGTTCTCCCGCAAAAACCTTTGCAGGAGAGAGCGCAAACGCGTATCGTCGTCAACAACCAGAATATGTTTGATTTCGCTGTCCATAAAGCCTCTTTTCAAAAAGCCGAAGAAAATTATTTCGAAGCGGTCTTCTTTGCCCTTGAAGACTTAGCCGGCTTTGTCGATGATTTGGCTTTTGACGCCGGCTTGGATTTTGCTTTGGCCGCAACGCCTGTTTTTTTCACGACGGCCTTGTCGGCTGCCGGTACTTTCACGCTGTTTCCGGTCTTATTCATCTTACGAACATAATCAAGACTTTTCTGAAAATACTGATACCCGGTAATAAACGTCAGAACCGCGGCAACCCACAACAAAATTTCGCCGATACCGCCCCAATACCAGACGCCCTTAAGCAACAGCATCGACAGCGCCGTCATCTGGAAACCCGTTTTCCATTTGGCCAGACGCGTAACGGGCATACCGACTTTAACTTCCATCAAGAACTCGCGCAATCCCGAAACCAGGATTTCGCGACACAGAATAACCACCACCGGAATATAGCTCAGCTTGGTAACCAGCATGTCCGGCTTGGCCAGCAAAACGACCAATGCCGAAGCGACCAGCAACTTGTCTGCAATCGGATCCAGCAACCGTCCGAAAGCCGACACTTCGCCTCTGGCACGAGCCAGATAGCCGTCAAAATAATCCGTAATTGACGCCGCAATAAACAAAATTGCTGCAAAGACGGCCCAAAACATAGAAGTAATATAAACCGACAAAAAGATCAGCGGAATAACCACAATTCTCGAAATCGTCAAAATATTAGGCAAACTGTACACGTCACCCTCTCCTTTATAAAATTAATTTTTATTTATAGTAGATGAGATTTTTCAATTATGGAAGTAATTAAAGACTTTTTCCGCCGTTTTTTTGCTGATTCCGGAAACTTTTTGCAGATCCTTGACCGAGGCCTGCTCGACGGCAGCGGCCGACCCGAAATGATTAAGCAGGTCGCGCTTACGTTTGGTTCCGATTCCTTCAATTTCGTCAAGCGAAGATTTGAAGATCGATTTTTCCCTTCTTTTGCGGTGCGTTCCTATGACAAAACGATGCGCCTCGTCACGCAGATTCTGCAGATAAAACGCCAGAGGCGACTGAAATTCCAATTCGAAACTCTCCATGCCTTTAATATGATAAAATTCCTTTCCGGCATTGCGTTCAGGCCCTTTGGAAATCGCAATAATCGCTATGCCGTTCAGATCATAATCGCGCAACGCCTCATGCACCGCATTGAGTTGCCCGCGGCCGCCGTCCAACAGAATAACGTCGGGTCTGTTCTCCGGCGTCATTCTGGCAAAACGCCGCAGCAAGACTTCTTTCATCATGGCAAAATCATCATTGGTAATGTCGGAATTTTTTATATTGAACGTACGATAATTTTTCTTGTCAAAACCTTCCGGCGTTGCCACCACCATTGCTCCGACGGCATAGCTTCCTTGAATATGAGAGTTGTCATAAACTTCGATCCGCCGCGGCAAATCGCGCAAACCGAAACGCTCCTTAAAATCCCTGAGATTGTTCTCGACGCTGGCCATCAGCGCGACCTTACGCGCAATCGAAGCTCGGGCATTTTCCTCTGCCATTGCTACCAGTTTGGCCTTGTTGCCTTTTTGGCTGCAGACGATCTTGGCGCCTACCGCCTCGCCCAAAAAAACGCCGTTTTCCAAAACATGCCCGAGAATAATCTCTTTCGGCGGCACGTGCCCGGTATAAAAACTGCTGATAAAAGCCTCCAAAATCTCACCGTCGGAAGCGTCTTCCGTCTGCGTCGGGAAATACGGCGCATTACCGCAGTTTTGTCCCGAACGAATAAAAAATATCTGAATGCAGACCAAATTCTTATCGCGCACCAATGCTATCACGTCTGCCGATTTTATTCCCGCATATTCAACGTTTTGTTTGGACTGGACGGCCGTCAGCGCGCGGATGCGGTCACGCAGGACAATCGCCGTTTCATAATCTTCCCGGGCGCTGGCCTCGTTCATCGCCGCCGAGAGTTCGTCCTGAATCTTGCTGTTTCGGCCTTCCAGAAAATCGACCGCTTCCTGAACCAATTTTCTGTAGTCCGCAACTGAAATCCGCCCGACGCACGGCCCCGAGCAACGCTTGATCTGATATTGCAAACACGGCCGACGACGATTATGGAACACGGCATTTGAACACGAACGAAGCAAAAACGCCTTTTGCAAAACGTCTACCACGCTGTTGACCGCGCCGACACTGGCAAACGGCCCGAAATATTTGTTTTTGTCGCGCCGCTGCCCGCGATATTTGCGCAGACACGGATAATCCTCCTGCATGTCTATCATCAAATGCGGAAACGTCTTGTCGTCTTTGAGCAGGATATTGTAACGCGGCTTAAATTTTTTAATCAGCTCGTTTTCGACTAACAGTGCCCGAGCCTCGTTTTCAACGATAATAAACTCCATCCGCGCAATTTGCGCCACCATCTGGCGGAGCCGTACCGGCAGCTTGTCGATATGCGAATAGGCGACGATCCGCTTTTTGATGTTTTTGGCCTTGCCGACATACAAGACTTCGTCATATTCGCTGATCATTCGATACACGCCGGGCGTCTCGGGCGCAATTTTAATGTGCCGATTTAAATTTTCCAAACCTTTCTCAATATCAAACAATCGTTGTCGACTCCTAAATTACCCCCGTGTACCGCGGCTGACAAAAAAACGGACGCATATATAAGTTATGAAACTCAACGGCATAAACAACCCCTCGCCGTACATAATTTTACTTTTAAACATCGTTATCGGCATGATCGGTTTTTACTTTTTCCAAGACGCAAACTGTATTCACTATAAACCAAACGCAAAAAAACTCCAGAGTTTTTACACTCCGGAGTTTCTCGCGAAAAACACCGTATCATTTGAAACCGCGTTTTTTACATTCGTCTTCCAGCAATTCCAACATCTCGAAATACAGAGGAGGAATCCCGGCGTCACGGATAGAACAGATTTCGTCATATTCGCCCCATACATAAACCAGCTTCTCATGCGGCCATTGGGCTATCTGCCGGCGCAGTTCATCCATGTCTTTCTGATGTTTCTTATCGCACCACACGGCATATTTCATAGCGATAACAACCAACGCTGTCATAACCGGAAGTGCAACAACCAATAATACAATCTCGTTCATGGCATAAGGTTTTTAGGTTTGTAATTTTTAAGTAATACTCATCGTCTGATATAGTATAAGACTATTTTTGTCCAAAAGCAATCAAAATTATCGAAAATCATGGCACTGCTTTAAAAAAGACATTCCAGAATTATCTTTTTCGTAAAACCACGAGGAGAAAAAACATGATACTCGAAAGAAAGCCTTGCGACTGCAAAACCGGAGATTTTAACGGCGCACAGTACCGCCAGAACGACGACAAGGACTTCCATATCGGCAACGTCGAAAAAAACGTTCTCACCGGTTCGCTGCCCGAACGCGACAACCAACGCGTTTTTGACGCCGACATGTATAATTTCGGCGAAGAAGACCTGCCCGACAGCGACCGGATTATGCAATGCCAGACCAAAGGCATCAGTCAGAAAAAATGCCTTGATGTTTAACAAGATACACAAGCACCTGCATCCTCTTATCGAATTTTTACTGTCAGACTTCCGGGGGACAGATCAAAATGGGAGTTGTCTGTATTGCATTAATACACAAAAACCCTTTGCAATGCAAAGGGTTTAAGTACAAAAGTCATTCTCTCGGCTACAGGCAATCGTCGCTAATTCCTTTGATAATATAATCATATATCTGCGCCTTAACCTGCCCTTCTTCATCCGCATAATCGCCGGACAAAAGGCTTGTCTTCCTTTTTTCAAAATGTTTTTTCATATTACCGGGATATTTAAATTCCCTGAAAAAAAACATCGAACGAATTTCATTCATCAGAGCGGTTTTACAGCTTTCTTCATAACGCAGCCTTTTGACGACGCCGATATGTTCTTCCAGTCTTAAAATCGTATCAACTGCTTCGTCAAGCTTCTCCTGCGCATGCTTTTCGCATTTACTGCTGTCGCGCAGGGAATACAGAGCTTTGTCAAGCTTACATATAAGCCAGAAAATAATGACCACCAAAGCTAAAATGATGGTGAGCAGAACAATTGTTTTTACGTCCATGACTTTATTTTTTAAGGTTAATAATTTCTCTTTAATTTTCAATTGTCGCCAGTATAACATAATTTGGCGCAAAAGCAACACAAAAGCTCCTGATTTCTCAGGAGCTTTTACGCCGTACGTTCGGATAATCCGGCCTAAAAACGTTTTCGGCCGAATGCCTCTCCACGATTATTCGTTAGACGAATTTTCCAAAGCTTCGGCTTTCAAGGCCTGAATCTCTTTGTCGTTCTGAGCGGCAACGCGCTTCAGAGAACGCAGAACATTACCTGTTCCGGCCGGAATCAAACGGCCGACGATAACGTTTTCTTTCAGACCCTTGAGGCTGTCGACCTTACCTTCAACCGCAGCTTCGGTCAGGACACGCGTGGTCTCCTGGAACGATGCGGCAGAGATGAAGGACTTGGTCTGCAGACTTGCCTTGGTAATACCGAGCAGAATAGGATCGGCTGTTGCCGGCGTTTCTCCCTCGGCAATAACTTTGGCATTCTCTGCCTCAAAGATATCGCGGTCAACCTGTTCGCCGACCAGGAAAGTAGTATCGCCCGGCTGGGTGATTTCGACCTTGCGCAGCATCTGCGAAACAATAACTTCGATATGTTTGTCGTTAATCTTAACACCCTGCAGGCGGTATACATCCTGAACTTCTTTAACCAGATATTCGGCCAGTTTCTCAACGCCCAAGACGCGCAGGATATCGTGCGGAGCCGGTGTGCCTTCAACCAGCATATCGCCTTTCTTCACGACGTCGCCGTCCTGAACCGCCAGATGACGCCCTTTCGGGATCAGATATTCAATCGGCTGACCTTTGGTCGGAACAACGGAAATCCGCTGTTTGGCCTTATAGTCTTTACCGAACTCGACCATACCATCGATATCCGAGATAATTGCAGGATCTTTCGGGCGGCGGGCTTCAAACAGCTCGGCAACGCGCGGCAGACCGCCGGTAATATCTTTGGTCTTAGAGCTTTCTCTCGGAATACGCGCGATAACGTCACCAACTTTAACCTCATCGCCGTTGTCAACCGACAAGATGGCATCAGCCGACATATAATAACGGATTTCCTTGCCGTTGTCATACGTTACCGGCTTGCCTTTGGCATCTTTAAGGATAATGCTCGGTTTCAAACCTGCGCTGGCAGAACTTGAACGCCAGTCAATAACCGTCTTGGAAACGATACCGGTGGTTTCATCCGTTGTTTCGCGAACCGATACATTGTTAATCAAGTCAACCAGTTCAACCTTACCGGCTTTTTCGGTAATAACCGGAACGGTAAACGGATCCCATTCGGCAACTTTCTGGCCTTTTTTAACCTTAGCGCCTTCGGCAACCAAAATCTTCGTACCGTAAGGAACATGGTGACGCGATTTTTCACGGTCATTGGCATCGACAATCACAATCTCGCAGTTACGCGACAAGATAATGCCGTTACCTTCCGAATCAATAACCATGTGGTTGTTTTCCAGTTTCAGGATACCGGCGAACGGAACTTCGACAGAAGCCTGTTCGGCACCTTTCTGAGCCGCACCGCCGATGTGGAAAGTTCTCATCGTCAGCTGGGTACCCGGTTCACCGATGGACTGAGCGGCAATAACACCGACCGCCTCGCCGACATTAACCGGCGTACCGCGAGCCAAATCACGGCCGTAACACGCGGCGCAGACGCCGTCTTTGGTTTCGCAGGTCAGAACCGAACGGATCTTAACCTGTTCGACACCGGCGGCCTCAACCACCTCAACGTCGTTTTCGTCAATCAGTTTTCCTTTGGAAATCAAAACTTCGCCGGTCTCAGGATGAACAATATCCTCCTGAATTGTACGCCCGAGGATTCTGTCGCCGATGGAAACGATAACGTTACCGCCGTCAACAACCGGACGGACAATAATGCCGCGCTCGGTGCCGCAGTTGGTCTCGGTAATGACAACGTCCTGAGCAACGTCGACCAGACGACGGGTCAGATAACCGGAGTTGGCGGTCTTCAAAGCCGTATCGGCCAGACCTTTACGGGCACCGTGGGTTGAATTGAAGTATTCCAACACGGTCAGACCTTCCTTAAAGTTCGAGATAATCGGCTGTTCGATAATCTCGCCCGACGGCTTGGCCATCAAACCGCGCATACCGGCCAACTGACGCATTTGTGCGGCGGAACCGCGGGCGCCCGAGTGAGCCATCATATAAACGGAGTTGATATAGCCATGTTCGGTCTTGGAAATGTTTTTCATCATTTCGTCGGCAATTTTGTCCGTACAGGCAGCCCAAATATCAACCACCTTGTTGTACTTTTCGCCTTTGGTAATCAGACCGTTCTGATACTGCTCTTCAAATTCCTTAACCTGCTTCTCGGTTTCGGCAATCAAAGTCTTCTTTGCATCGGGAACGATCAAATCGTCTTTACCGAAAGAAATACCGGCTTTGCAGGCGTTCTGGAAACCGAGCGACATAATCCGGTCGACAAACATGACGGTTTCTTTCTGACCGCAATGACGATAAATCGTATCGATGATTTCGCCGATTTCTTTTTTACGCAACAGACGATTGACCAAAGAGAACGGAACATCTTTGTGCTTGGGCAGAACATCGGAAACGATAATACGTCCCGGCGTGGTTTCGACCAACCCGAACTTGGTTTCGCCGTTGTCGTCGACATATTCCATACGACACTTGATTTTGGCATGCAAATCGACGACTTTCTCGTTCAGAGCCAGCAAGACTTCGTTAAAGTCGGCAAAAGCCATACCTTCGCCGGCCATGCCGTCGGCATCATAAGTCAGGTAATAAATACCCAGAACCATATCTTGCGTCGGAACGATAATCGGTTTGCCCGAAGCCGGAGACAAAATGTTGTTGGTCGACATCATCAAAACGCGGGCTTCCAACTGCGCCTCAATTGACAACGGAACGTGAACGGCCATTTGGTCACCGTCGAAGTCGGCGTTGAACGCTGTACAAACCAACGGGTGAAGATGAATCGCCTTGCCTTCTACCAAAACCGGCTCAAACGCCTGAATACCCAAACGGTGCAAAGTCGGCGCACGGTTCAGGAGAACCGGATGCTCGCGAATAACTTCTTCCAAGATGTCCCAGACTTCCGGACGCTCTTTTTCAACCATGCGCTTGGCCGCTTTAATGGTGGTAGCGTGACCGTAGAGTTCCAGCTTGGCATAAACGAAAGGCTTAAAGAGCTCAAGCGCCATCTTCTTGGGCAAACCGCACTGATGCAACCTGAGTTCCGGACCGACCGTAATAACCGAACGTCCCGAATAGTCAACGCGTTTACCGAGCAGATTCTGACGGAAACGTCCCTGCTTACCTTTGAGCATATCCGACAAAGATTTCAACGGACGTTTGTTGGTACCGGTAATCGCACGGGCACGACGGCCGTTGTCAAACAAAGCGTCAACCGATTCCTGCAGCATGCGTTTTTCGTTGCGGATAATAATATCCGGCGCATGCAGCTCAATCAATCTTTTCAAACGGTTGTTGCGGTTAATGACGCGGCGATACAAATCGTTCAGGTCAGAAGTCGCAAAACGGCCTCCGTCCAGAGGAACCAACGGACGCAGCTCCGGCGGAATAACCGGCAGAACGTCCAGAATCATCCATTCCGGCTTGGTGTTGGATTCGATGAAAGATTCGATAATCTTCAGTCTCTTGACCAGTTTTTTGCGTTTGGCTTCAGAGGCATTGTCTTTCAACTCCTCACGAATTGTTTTGCGCTCTTCTTCCAAATCGATCGCCGACAAAATTTCTTTGAGAGCTTCGGCACCGATACCTGCACGGAAAGCATCCTCGCCGTATTCGTCAATGGCTTCCTGATACTGATCTTCGGTCAACAGTTCGTTAACGGCCAGCGGAGTCAGACCCGGCTCGATAACGATGTAGTTTTCAAAGTACAAAACGCGCTCCAAAGCCTTCATCGGAATGTCGGTCAGCATCGAAATGCGGCTCGGCAGCGATTTCAGGAACCAGATATGCGCGACCGGAGCAGCCAGTTCAATGTGCCCCATGCGCTCGCGACGGACTTTGGACAACGTAACCTCGACGCCGCACTTTTCGCAAACGACGCCGCGATACTTCATCCGTTTGTATTTTCCGCACAAACATTCGTAGTCCTTGACAGGGCCGAAAATACGGGCGCAGAACAAACCGTCTCTCTCGGGCTTGAACGTACGATAGTTGATGGTTTCGGGCTTTTTAACCTCACCATACGACCATGAACGAATCTGCTCAGGAGAAGCGATGGAAATTTTAATCTGGTCAAAAGATTCGCCTGATACCTGCTGACCAAAATATTTCATAATATCATTCATATTATTTTTTACTCCTATACCTTAAACTTCTTCGTTCAACAATTCGACGTTCAGGCACAAAGATTTGATTTCTTTGGTCAAAACGTTGAATGACTCGGGGATTCCGGCTTCAAAGCTGTCTTCGCCGCGAACGATTGCCTCATAGACCTTTGTTCGGCCGTTGACGTCGTCGGACTTGACGGTCAGCATTTCCTGCAGCGTATAAGCGGCACCGTATGCCTGCAAAGCCCAAACCTCCATTTCGCCGAAACGTTGTCCGCCGAACTGAGCCTTACCGCCCAGAGGCTGTTGGGTAACCAGGCTGTACGGACCGACGGAACGAGCATGCATCTTCTCGTCAACGATGTGGTGAAGTTTAATCATATAAATGATACCGACGGTAACCTTACGGTCAAATTTCTCGCCGGTACGGCCGTCATACAAATCAATCTGACCGGAAGTCGGCAAGCCGGCTTTGGACAACATTGAGTTGATGTCGTCGCCCGTGGCGCCGTCGAATACCGGCGTAGCCATCGGAATACCGTTCTTCAGGTTCGGAACCATCAGATCGAGTTCTTCGCTGCTCATATCGGCAATTTCGCGGTTATACTGCTTTTCGCCGTATACGTCCTTGAGCATGTCGCGCAGTTCTTTTTCTTTCTTCTGACCGGCCTTAACCTGCTCCCACAGCTCGTTAACCTGCTGACCGAGCTTTTTGGCCGCCCAGCCGAGGTGGGTTTCGAGAATTTGTCCGACGTTCATACGTGACGGAACGCCCAACGGGTTCAAAACGATGTCAACCGGCGTGCCGTCTTCCATATAAGGCATATCCTGCAACGGCAGAACGCGCGAAATCGTACCTTTGTTACCGTGACGTCCGGCAATCTTATCGCCGGATTGAATCTTACGTTTGGTCGCAATAAAGACTTTGACCATTTTGAGAACGCCCGGCAACAAATCGTCTCCGCGCTGAACTTTTTCAACCTTGTCGTCAAAATGCTTCTGGATTCTTTCCAAACGATTGTCATACGCATTCAACAGCTCTTCGATATTGGCCATTGTCGCTTCGTCTTTGACGACAATCTTGCGCCACTGCGAAGACGGAATGCCGGACAGAGCTTCTTCGGTCACTTTGGCGTTTTTGGCAATTGAGCCTTTCGGCGCGTCAACGACTGTCTGATTCAGCAACATGCCTTTCAAACGAGCTTCAACGTTGCGACGAATAATTGCAATCTCGTCATCGCGGTCTTTGGCCAGAGCCGAAATTTCTTCCTGCTCGATTGACAAAGCGCGTTCGTCTTTCTCAACACCGCGGCGAGAAAAGACGTGAACGTCGACCACAATACCCTCGATACCGGGCTGAACGCGCAGGGAGGTGTCACGAACGTCAGAAGCTTTTTCGCCGAATATGGCGCGCAACAGTTTTTCTTCCGGCGTCACCGGCGATTCGCCCTTCGGCGTTACCTTGCCGACCAGAATATCGCCGGCCTTGACTTCGGCACCGATGTAAACGATACCGGCTTCGTCAAGGTTGCGCAACCCTTCTTCGCCGACATTCGGAATATCGCGGGTAATTTCTTCCTGCCCCAGCTTGGTATCACGAGCCATAACCTCGAATTCTTCAATATGAAGAGAGGTAAAGACATCGTCACGAGAAATTCTTTCCGAAAGCAGAATGGCATCTTCGTAGTTCAGACCGTTCCACGGCATGAAAGCAACCAGAACGTTCTTGCCGAGAGCAAGTTCGCCCATTTCTGTGCACTGGCCGTCAGCCATAATGTCTCCGGCCTTGACTTCGTCGCCGACCTTAACCAAAGGAACCTGATTAATGCAGGTATTCTGATTGGAACGGCGGAATTTCTGCAAACGGTAAATTTCGACACCGGCATCCGCGGCGTGCTCGTCTTTGGAACGAACCACAATACGGGTAGCGTCAACTGCGTCGACGATACCGTCGGCTTTGCAAACAACCGTCGCACCGGAATCTTTGGCAACGACGCCTTCAACGCCGGTTCCGACCAACGGAGCTTCCGAACGCAGCAAAGGCACGCCTTGGCGCTGCATGTTCGCTCCCATCAGAGCACGGTTCGCATCGTCGTTTTCCAGGAACGGAATCAGCGCGGTTGCGACAGAAACCAACTGTTTCGGCGAAACGTCGATAAAATCGATTTCTTCCGGATGCGCAAACTCAAATTCACCGGCTTTGCGGCAGGCAATCAGCTCGTTTTCAAAATGCCCGTCGTCTTTGACTTTGGCATTGGCTTCGGCAATCTTAAACTTGCCTTCCTCATTGGCCGACAAATAGACCACGTCGTCGGTAACCACGCCGTTGACGACCTTGCGATACGGACATTCGATAAAGCCGTATTTGTTAATGCGGGCATAAGTTGACAGCGAGTTAATCAAACCGATGTTCGGACCTTCCGGCGTTTCGATCGGGCAGATACGTCCGTAGTGAGTCGGATGTACGTCGCGGACTTCAAAACCTGCGCGATCGCGGGACAAGCCGCCGGGGCCCAAAGCCGACAGACGGCGTTTGTGCGTAATTTCCGACAGCGGATTGTTCTGATCCATAAACTGTGACAACTGCGAAGAACCGAAGAACTCGCGGATAACCGAAGCAATCGGCTTGGCATTGACCAAATCCTGCGGTTTGACGTTGTTCAGGTTTTCCGAACTCATTCTCTCGCGAATGGCTCTTTCCATGCGAAGCAGCCCCATACGGTACTGATTTTCCATCAATTCGCCGACCGAACGGACACGGCGGTTGCCGAGGTGGTCAATATCATCGACTTCGCCTTTGCCGTCGCGCAGTTCGCACAGTCTTTTGACAATGCGCAGAATATCGTCTTTGCGCAGCGTGCCGAGCGTGTCGGGCGCGTCTTCAAACGAAATGTCCAGAGCGGCGTTGATCTTAACACGGCCGACCGAAGACAGGTCATAACGGTCTTTGTCAAAGAACAAGCCGTGGAACAGAGCGTCTGCGGTCTCGTATGTCGGAGGATCGCCCGGACGCATGACACGATAAATGTCAAGCAGAGCCTCTTCGCGGCAGGTGTTTTTGTCATTGGCCAGCGTATTGCGAATATAGGGACCGACGCTGATACCGTCAATAAACAGGGTATTGATTTCCGAAACCTTGTTGGCCGCAAATTTTTCGAGCATTTCTTCGGTAATTTCATCGCCGGCTTCGGCCAGAACTTCTCCGGTCTTGGCAATAATTACGTTTTGCGCCAAAAATTTTCCGATCATTTGCTGCGGCGTAACCTTGTAAAACTCCAGACCGTCGTCTGCCAGTTTTTTCGCCGACCGCGGCGTCAGTTTTTTGCCAGCTTCAAGAACAACTTCGCCGCTCTTGGCATCAATCAGATCAAAATCAAACTTAACGCCTTTCATACGCTCCGGAACGAATTTAACCTTCCAGGCTTTCTTCTCGGCGACATAGGTATCGGCATCGTAGAAATAATTAAGGATTTCCTCTTTGTCCATACCTTTGATTTCCGCCGGATCAATCTCTTTGCCTTCTTTGGCCAAAGCAGCGATTTTCTCTTCGGTTTCCTTGGAATACAAGGAATACAGAACCGAAGTCACCGGCAGCTTGCGACGGCGGTCAATACGCGCATAAACCAGATCCTTGGCGTCAAACTCGAAATCAAGCCAGGAACCGCGGTAAGGAATAATGCGGGCAGCAAACAAATATTTGCCGCTGGCCATAGTCTTACCTTTGTCATGGTCAAAGAACACGCCCGGAGAACGGTGCATCTGCGAAACGACGACGCGCTCGGTACCGTTGCAGATAAAAGTACCCTTGTCCGTCATCAGAGGAATATCGCCCATATAAACGTCTTGTTCCTTGATGTCGTGAATGGACTTTGCACCGGTTGCTTCGTCGGTATCCCAGACGACCAGACGCAGCGTAGCCTTAACCGGAGCGGCATAAGTCATGTCGCGCTTTATGCATTCGTCAACGTCATACTTCGGCTCTTCGAGTTCGTAACTGACAAACTCCAGTTCGCCGTTTCCGGAAAAATCCTTAATCGGGAAAATTGATTTGAAAACCTCTTCCAGGCCAAACTCGCACTTTTCGGCGCCCTGAACCTGGATAAAACTGTCATAAGATCCTTTCTGAACTTCAATCAGACTCGGCATGTCGGCGACAGCGTCGATTCGACCGAAGTTTCTTCTTACACGTCTTTTGCTCGTATAAGATTCCTTCATTGTGTTCTTATCCTTTATGGTTAAATTCTGCGACCATCCTATCGGAAAAACTCCAAAACCCGTCAACAGAAGGTTATATAATCGATTTAAAAACGGAAAAACCCATCAAACCATAGGGAACCAAGGCATTTAAGACGTCCTGCCTGCCCCTCTTGATGAGAAGAAATAAAATAATTGCATGCAATTGTCACGATTCGTGACTAAATTCAAGCGGATAATAGACTCAGCTTTTCGATTCTGGCAAGTAAAAAATAGCTCAAAAACAAACTTTTTTCGGCAACGTTTCATAATGCCTCAAAACCGCGAAAGCAGCAATCAGGTAAATTTTCCATAAACCTTAGCATCGCTTCTCTAACCGGACTCTGTTGGCTGTTTGGCTGCGCAAATATCACCGCCGTCAGCATTGCCGCCCTAATAAGCGTTGCCCTGCTGGCGCTTCTGCATGTCGCCGGCTGCATTATCGCTGCCATTGTCTGCATCGCGCAGATAATCATCCGGACAGTAAAGCGTTGTCTCTAAACACCCGACAATAAAAAAGGAGCTGTAAAGCTCCTTTTTTATTGTCAAGGCACATGAATTCCGACCGTTCTGTAGTTTTTGCAAAAAGCATGCAAATATCCTGCCTGAAGCTCTTTGGAAAAATTCGGAGAGAAGTTCAGATAGAGATGAAAATAAGAAGAGGGAAAATTCTGGCGTAGAAAATCATAATGCCCTAAAAGTTCAAGATTTGAGGATTATAGCGTAAAAAACATGCAAATATCCCGTTTGAGGCACTTTGGGAAAACTCGGAGAGAAGTTCAGATAGAGATGAAAATAAGAAGAGGGAAAATTCTGGCGTAGAAAATCATAATGCCCTAAAAGTTCAAGATTTGAGGATTATAGCGTAAAAAACAAAGCGGTCAAAATTCTAGTGTACAACAAGGTACATGAATTTTGACCGTTCTGCAGTTTTTTGCGCTAGAAGCCCAAAGACTGAACTTTTAATTACTTGAGTTCAACCTTAGCGCCAGCCTCTTCCAGCTTCTTCTTCATTTCTTCGGCTTCAGCCTTGGCAACGCCTTCTTTGATGGTCTTCGGAGCACCGTCAACCAGATCTTTGGCTTCTTTCAGACCCAAAGCGGTGATTGCACGAACTTCTTTAATAACGTTAATCTTGTTGGCACCTGCTTCGGCCAGGATAACGTCGAATTCATCTTTTTCTTCGGCAGCGGCACCGGCAGCAGCACCACCGGCAGCAACAGCAACGGCGGCAGCAGCGGAAACGCCCCATTTTTCTTCAAGCATTTTGGACAGGTCAGCAGCTTCCATAACGGTCAGGGCTGACAATTCATCAACTAATTTGGCTAAATCGGCCATTTTTTTTCTCCAATAAATTTATTAAACAAATTAAACTAAAAACATTTTACTCTTTTATTGCATCCAATAATTTTGTGTTTTAGGCGAGGTAATGCGCCGTAAGTTTTGAGCGAAGTGTACAAATAGAAGTACACGAGCGAAAAACTCACAAGCAGAACCCGCATCAAACCAAAATTTAAGCGGCTTCTTTCTCGCTGTACGCCTTTGTAACGCGAGCCAGCTGAGAGCCGGGAGCTTGCAACAAACCGATGATTTTGGCACGAAGCTCGTCCATCGACGGAATCGTAGCCAGCTTATTGATTTCGGCAATAGAAAGAACACCTGTTCCCATGGCGCCGCCGACAACAATCAGCTTCTCATTGGTTTTCGCAAATTCGACACAAGCCTTGCAGGCAGAGATCGGATCATTGGCGAACGCAATTGCGGTCGGGCCTTTGAACAGGTCTGCCAGGTTTTCAAACTTGGTGCCTTTAAGAGCAAGACGAGTAATCCGGTTTTTAGTAACTCTAAAGCCAGCGCCGACCTTGCGAATGTTGTTGCGCAGTTCAGAAACTTCCTCGACCGTGAGGCCTTTGTAGTGTGAAACAACTACAATTTCTGCACCGGAAAACAATTCGTTAAGTTCGCTGAGCAATTGTGCTTTTTCTTCGCGGTTCACTTGTTTGTCTCCAAATTTTGCACAAACCGGAACACCGGTTCATGCGTCCTTTACACAACCGCCAAAACATCAAGCAGAAAGGAGAAAGTTTCTCCTGTTGCAATCCGTCCGGCGGACCTAATCTGTCCAGGAGAAAAAATGATAAAATCTTCATTACTCCCGTCTGCGTAGGATATTTAAGACCTTCGAAACGTTTTTATAAAAAGCGCCCCTCGATCACCTACGGTCTTGGACAGTGTTTTCAAAACCCGAAGGTTTTGAAGAGCGGACGGCGGAAGACTCCGCCGTCCGAAACTTTTTTGTCGCGGCCAGGCGGAATTTCCGCTGAAAGCCGCATTGATTCCCCGGCCTTAGAGACTGGAGGAATCGACTTTGAGACCGACGCCCATGGTGCTGCTCAAAGAAATCTTCTTCATATAGGTTCCTTTGGCACCTGTCGGTTTGGCTTTAATGATGGCGTCAATGAAAGCCTTGGCGTTTTCGTACAGCTGCTCTTCCGAGAAACTGGCTTTGCCGATACCGGCATGAACGATACCGTTCTTTTCGACACGGTACTGAACCTCGCCGGCCTTGGCTTTTTTGACGGCGCCTTCAACATCGGCGGTAACAGTGCCGAGCTTCGGGTTCGGCATCAGGCCTTTGGGACCAAGAACGCGGGCAACCTTACCGGCCATTCCCATCATGTCGGGCGTGGCAATCATTCTGTCAAAGTCAATTTTCCCCGACAGAATGGAGTCGATAAGGTTCTCGGCTCCGACAATATCGGCGCCGGCGGCTTTGGCCTGATCGGCCTTCTCGCCCTGAGCCAGAACGGCAACGCGAATGGTTTTGCCGGTTCCGTGCGGAAGGGCGCAAACGCCGCGAACCATCTGGTCTGCGTATTTGGGATCTACGCCGAGGTTAATGGCAATATCGACGGTCTCGTCAAATTTTGCGGTAGCGTTAGCTTTAACAACCTTAACAGCCTCTTTCAGCTCATAAGCCTTGTTAACGTCGACTGTTTTATATGCATTTACGATTCTTTTTCCGGACATAACACTACTCCACAACCTTGATACCCATAGAAACGGCCTGACCTTTAACCATGTTCATGGCTGCTTCGACAGTCGAGCAGTTCAAATCCGGCATTTTAGCCTCGGCGATTTCCTTAACCTGAGCAATCGTAATCTGACCGGCAACAACTTTGCCCGGCTCTTTGGAAGCAGACTTAACGTTGGCAGCCTTCTTCAAATAATAAGCGACGGGAGGAAGTTTGGTCACGAATGTGAAAGATTTGTCTTCAAAAGCGGTAATGACAACAGGAACCGGAATACCGGGTTCCATTTTCTGGGTTGCCGCGTTAAACGCTTTGCAGAATTCCATAATGTTCAAGCCTTTCTGACCCAAAGCCGGGCCGACCGGAGGAGAAGGATTAGCTTTTCCAGCGGGGATTTGAAGCTTGATTAATCCTAAAATTTTCTTTTTAGACTTAGCCATTTTCATACCCTTGTTATTAAAAGGTTTCGTGGTTTTTCAGACGATGGCTCGCCTCCCACGAAATTATTACACAAACGATTCGCGCCGGCAAACGACTGTTTTCTTTTCCGACGTGAGGCCTGTATATCACAATCGATTCATTTTGCAAGCATTTTTTCGCAAAATTTGCGATTCAACGCTTTGATTCGATTCATAAAAAGTCCGAAGACGTTATTTTTTGTCTAATTTTGTTGCAAAATGGAACGATACATAGTATTATACTGACATTAATCGTTTATTATTCTGGATTTATTCTCCGCAAACATTCGGAAATCCGGAATTTCCTTCTGAAATACCGTCAATAAATTTCAAGATATGGAAACAGCTAACTATTTCCGATGCGGCTTCCGTCTTAATTCGACAGTTGAAGCCACCGTACGCTGTATTAAAGACGACCGTGTTCGTTTCAGCGTTATTAATGTCTATGGTGAAGAATGCGACGCTTGGTATTACATCCACGGCGAACGCATCAATCCTCATCAGGTGTTCAAAAAAGGCGAAAACATTGACGTCCGCGTCATGTCCATCCTCAAAGACGGCCGCTCAAACCCTGCCACCGTCATTTTGGTTCGCCCCGAAGAACTCCCGGTTGATCTCTTCTTGGAAGAGCATCCGATCGGCAGCCGGGTAACAGGCAAGATCATCGCCATTCGCGACTCGAGCATGATTATTCGGTTGGCAAAAAACGTCCATTGCATGGTCAAACGCCGCAAACAGGCAAAAACCGGCATGTGGATTGACTGCTTGTTAAATCGCTACAACGCCAACAGAAAAGTATTGTTTGCGACTGTATTGTAAAGATTAAAGACTCCGTTTTGTGATCTGTCCCCGAAATTTGGACAGTTCACCATACGGGGTCTTCTTTTATGAATATTTAATACATTTTCCCTACACTGCTCCTTGTACCCCCTCTTCAAGGAGCCTCGCATGAAACCAGTTTATACCTGCATCGGCATCATGACCGGAAACTCTCTCGACGCCGTCGACGCTGTTCTTACCCGTTTTGAAGGAAATGAAATCAGAGACCTTTGCGGACACAGCATTGATATTCCTGCGCCGATGGCCGAAAACTTCCGCCGCCTCAAACAAATTCTGCGGCAAAACGACGGCGACATCAACGCCGTTTCCGAAATGCCGAAATTGCAATTTCAAAAACTTCATAACTCCTATATCAAACTTGTCGCCCGAACCGTCAATGAACTGATCGCCAAATCAGGCATTGCCGAAACCGAAATTGATATTATCGGCTTTCACGGACAAACCTGCTATCATCTTCCTCCGTCCGTTGCCCCAAAAGGACAACAGCCCAACACGCTGCAAATCGGCTCGGGACAAATGCTCTCCGATCTGACAGGAATTCCGGTTGCTTTTGATTTCCGTTCAGACGACCTTATGAACGGCGGCGAGGCTGCGCCGTTCGCGCCGGTTCACAACCGTCATCTGGCCGAAGGCCTAAAAGCCAAAGGACTTTTTCCGCTGGCGTTTTGCAACGGCGGTAATACAGGCAACATTGCGATTGTTTATGATGATAAAGTTACGGGCTGGGATACCGGGCCGTTCAATCATCTGGTCGATTTTCTGACTCGCACCGAAAAGAACGAACCGTGCGATTTTGACGGTAAGTACGGCAAACGAGGAAAGATCGACATCGCCTTGTTGCGCGAACTTTTCGAACACGCCGTCCGAACTCAAAACGGCAGCAACTTTCTGTTGAAAGAACCACCCAAATCATCGGATCCGGCATGGTACAGAATCATCCCCGAACTGACTGATAAAAATATACCTTTTGAAGATCGCATACGCACCGCCGAATTTTTCAGCGCCTATATTTTCACCTATACGCTGCGTTTCTCTCCCGTCGGCACCCCAGACAACTTTCTGGTTTTCGGGGGCGGTTGGAACAACCCGATCATCATGGAAGACTTCAAATCGCTGCTTCGCGGCGAAACCGAAATTCTGCCGGAACATCAGAAAACTTTTGCAAAAATCAAAAATCCCAAGGCACAAGTCGAATGGTCCGATAAATGCGGTTGTAACGGCAAATATATGGAAGCGCGCATTTTTGCCGACATGGCCAAATGCCTGCTGACCAAAGAACCGTTTTCCTTCCCCGAAACCACCGGCTGCAAAAAACCGACCGTCGGCGGCATTCTGGTTCGCCCCGGCGATAAAAATCCGCTGTTATGGTCGCGGGCGGCCAGAGGCTGGAGCAAATAACCGCTAAAAAGGGGCTTCCCGTCCGGAAGCCCCTTTCTTCAAAAACCGGCTATTTTTTCTTCGGCTTTTCGCATTTTAATTCCGATGTACAATGCGGACAGCGGCTCGCATTAATCGAAATTTCGCTGCAACAATAGGGACAAACTTTTGTTGTTGGTTTCTTGGCCTCCTGCGCCGCCTCTTTGCGTTCCATTTTGGCCTGCAATTCATTTATAGCCTTAATCAAAATAAATACGGCAAAGGCAACGATCAAAAAACTGATCAACGCATTAACGAACAGCCCCAAATTCAGCGTAACCGCACCGGCAGCCTGTGCCGCGCTCAAAGACGGATACGGCGCCGGAATAACGCCGTTTTTCAATACTACAAACAAATTGGTAAAATCCACCTTTCCGAGCAAAAGTCCGATCGGCGGCATAATGATGTCCTTAACCAAAGAATCGACTATCTTGCCGAAAGCGGCGCCGATGATAATACCGACGGCCATGTCAATGACATTGCCGCGCATTGCAAATTTCTTAAATTCAGTAAGCAGATTTTTAAACATAACGTTCTCCGTTCTCAAGATTTACATATAAGCATACTTTTATAACAATATGACATGAAAGAAAACAAAAAAATCTCCGATAACCGAAAGGTTTCTTATGCTCCCTCAAATAAGAAAAAACCCTTTTATTTCTAAAAGGGTTCTTTCTTATCAAATATCCGCTGTCAATTACTTAATGATTTTGGATACGACGCCGGCACCGACGGTGTGACCGCCTTCGCGG
>CAYNBB010000015.1:0-28870 GCA_964395655.1 uncultured Azospirillaceae bacterium
ATAAACAAATACCACCCGCTAAAGGAGTGGTATTTATTTATGGCGTACCCGGAGGGATTCGAACCCACGACCCTCAGCGTCGGAGGCTGATACTCTATCCAACTGAGCTACGGGTACAGCGTGTTTTTCCTGTTCTTCATATAACAAATAAAATAAAAATGCCAGCAAAAACTTTAGTAATCCGCAATTTAGTCCATTTTTTCCCTTGACTATTGCCGATTTTATATGTATTAAGAGGCAACTGGTTTTTATAAGGATACAAAACAATGGCTAAAAAATGTGATATTTCGGGCACCGGCGTTCAAAGCGGCAACAACGTTAGCCACGCTAACAACAAAACGCGCCGTCGTTTTCTGCCCAATCTCCAGATTGTTTCTCTGCTGAGTGACACTCTGGGCAAGATGTTCAAACTGAAAGTTTGCTCGAAGACTCTGCGTTCGATTGAACACAACGGCGGTCTGGACGCTTACCTCGAGTCAACATCCAATAACAAACTGACCGAAGAAGCTAAAAAAATCAAAAAATCGATTGCTAAGAAAAAAGCTTCCAAGTAATTTTCGGTGAAAAATCTTCCAAAGCCCTGTTTCCCGCACGAGACAGGGCTTTTGTTTATCCCCGTTATCCCCGCTATCCACAGGCCTGAAAAAAGATAATCCGACATTCTGTTTGAGTTTTGATATTTATTCGCTATAAAAGACTAAACGCAACATTTTAACTCTCAGGATATTAACAATCATGGACTCTACCGACGCAAACAACATTCCGCAGAACATCGAAGCCGAACAAGCGCTTATAGGTGCGATTCTGGCCAACAACAAAGCCTATGAAAAAATATCCGAATTTTTGAAGCCGCAGCATTTTGCAGACTCGGTTCACGCCAAAATCTACGATACTATTTCCAAGCTAATCACCCGCGGACATCTGGCCGACGTGATCACGCTCAAAAATTATCTTGAACAGGACGGAACATTGGATGAAGTCGGCGGCGCCAAATATCTGGTCAAACTGGCCGACAGCGCCACGCCTCTGACCAATGCCGAATACTATGCCCAGTTTATTTATGACAAATATTTGCGCCGCGAACTGATTGCCACCGGTTTCGACATTGTTGCCAACGCCCGAAAAGAAGAAATCGACTCTGACGCCGTCGAACAAATCGAAGCCGCCGAAAAAAGACTTTTTGAACTATCCAACGAAAACGAAACCAGCGGCGGTTTCAAGGACTTTTCCGAAGCCCTGCTCTCCTCGCTCGGCCATATTGAGCAAGCTTATCAGAAAGACGGAAAAATCTCGGGACTGCCTACCGGTCTGGACGCGCTCGACAACAAAACAGGCGGCCTCAACAACTCCGACCTCATCATCATCGCCGGCCGTCCGGCAATGGGCAAGACCGCGCTTGCAACCAACATAGCCTATAACGTTGCCGAATATATGACTCACGGCAAAGACATTGACGACAAATCGCGCGGTGTCGCTTTTTTCTCGCTCGAAATGTCGGCCGACCAGCTGGCCACGCGCATTCTTTCAACCGTAACTCAGACCAACGGCCACAAAATGCGCACCGGAGAACTTGACAACGCCGAATTTACCCGCATTGCCGCCGCCGTCCGCGAGCTCGAAAACATTCCGCTGTATATTGACGACACACCCGGCCTCAACATCAACACCATTCGTACCCGCGCCCGACGCCTCAAGCGCAACAAAGGCCTCGGCGCTATCGTCATCGACTATATCCAATTGATTAACGGCACCGGATCCAAACGTTCCGAAGGAAACCGCGTTCAGGAACTTTCGGAAATTTCACGCGGCTTGAAAATTCTCGCCAAAGAATTAAATCTTCCGGTAATTGCCCTCTCACAGCTGAACCGCGGCGTAGAACAGCGTGATGACAAACGCCCGCTGATGTCGGACTTGCGCGAATCCGGATCCATTGAACAAGATGCCGATATCGTCATGTTTGTTTTCCGCGAAAACTACTACCTGCAAAACGAAGAACCCAAACAAAAACCTTCCGAAACGCCGGAACACCTCGAAAAGCGCATTGAAGAATGGGAAGCCCGCAAACGAGCCACTCAAAACGTAGCAGAGGTTATCATCGGCAAACAGCGCCATGGCCCGACGGGAACCGTTCAGCTTTTTTGGAACGGCGATTATGCCCAATTCGGCAATTTGGCCAAAGAAGAATATCTTCCCGAACGCATTGGAGATTAGTATGCCCGACAATTTTTTGAACACGCTTTCCTACATCGTCGCCATGTCTTTGGGCATTGCCTTTGTTGCCACGCTGGCAATCTTCGGCTTTACTCTTTTTGTCGTCGTTTTTACCTATGTTTTCATTCCGCTGTTTCTGATTGCGCTCATTCGCTGGCTGTGGCTCAGATACAAATTCTTCAAACAAGGAAAAATCTCTTACCATGACGACAAATAAATTCTGGAAAGAAAAAAAACTTTCCGCATTCACAACCGAAGAATGGGAATCCGTCTGCACGCATTGCGGACGTTGCTGTCTGATAAAGCTTCAGGACGAAAACGACGATGAAGTCTATTACACCGACATCGTATGTCGTTATCACGACTGCCGAAACCATTTTTGCCGCGAATACGGGAACCGCTGCCTTTTGGTACCCGAATGCCTTAAGCTGACTCCCGAAAACATCGGCAACATCGACTGGATTCCCAAACTCTGCGCTTATCATATACTTTATCAAACAGGAGACTTGCCGGATTGGCATCCGCTGGTTTCCGGCCGCCCTCTGCCGGATAAGTACAAAATCAGTCCCGACGTTGTCTCCGAACAGGATGTTCCCGAAGAAGAACTCGAAGACCATATTATTGAGGAAGACGACAATGACTGACTGGCTCGAACAAGATTATGATCCGCAAAGCCGTTTTGACGAACTCAAAAACGTCGAACCGGAATTTTGGAAAAAGAAAAAACTCGAACAAATGTCAAAAACCGAATGGGAACTGCTCTGCGACGGCTGCGGCAAATGCTGTCTCAATAAACTGGATATCCGCGGCAAAGTCAAATTTACCAATACCCGCTGCCGTTTTTTGGATTGTCAAACCTGCCTGTGCAAAATATATGAACACCGTTTTAAAAAAGTTGAAGACTGCCGCGACATCACTCTTGATGCCGTGCGCGAACAACCGCGCTGGTTGCCCAAAACCTGCGCATACTGGTTGCTGGACAACGGCTTTGAGCTTCCCGCCTGGCACCCGCTGATAACCGGTCGCGCCGCTTCGGTTCACGAGGCGGGCATGTCTCTCCGCAACCGCAAACTTGTTTCTGAATCCGGAGTATCTGATTTTGAAGATTACATTGTTGAGTGGGAAGACCTTTGACTTCTCAAAAGCCTTGGGCTTTGACATAAAAATCGTCAAATCGCCGACAGCGCGCAGACTTAACCTGCGCATTGACGAACGTTGCCGACGGCCGGTTCTGACAATTCCGCGTTATTGCTCCAACCGCAAAGCCTTGGACTTCGCAGAAGCCAACCGCGACTGGATTCGCAATATGTTGGCCAAACTGCCGGCCGGCGAAACTTTTACCGACGGTTCAATCGTCTCGGTTGCCGGCAAAACATATACCGTCAGACATCTGCCCGGACACCGCGGCGCCGATCTCAAAAACGGTGAACTGACCGTGGGCGGCGAACCGGAATTTCTGCACCGCCGAGCCTGTGACTGCCTCAAAAAATATGCCGCCGAACACCTCTTCGAACGCTCGGTTGCCGCCGCTTCCAAAATCGGCCGACAAGTCCGCCGCGTCACCGTCAAAGAAACAAAATCGCGCTGGGGCAGTTGCTCAACCAAAAACAACATCAATTACAATTGGCGTATCATCATGGCGCCGAACCATGTTATCGATTATCTGGTATGTCATGAAGTTGCGCATCTGCTACATCAAGACCATTCGCAAGCCTTCTGGCAATGTGTCGCAACGCTTTGTCCAAATTACGAAGAAGGACGCCGCTGGCTCAAAATCCGCGGTAAGGAACTTTATCACTGGATCTGATAAAAACTTCTCAGGTTGATTTTTTTACCGACTCTTCCTATATTAATATCAGTGCAACTTTAACAGGAATCTGAAATGGAAAACAAAACTTTCTCTAAATCCGAAGAACTGTCTGATGTTGACGCCGGTTTGCGTCAATATATGATCAAAGTATACAATTTTATGGCAGCCGGTCTGTGTCTGACTGCGCTGACGGCCTACATCATTGCCAACACCTCGTTGCTTGGCCTGTTTTTCAACATCAACGCAGTCGGACAAGTCACCGGTATGTCCGGATTCGGCTGGCTGATGTTTATCGCACCGCTGATTATGGTTTTTGCCTTCGGTTGGGTAGTCAACCGCGGCACAGCTTCTCAGGTACAAACTCTTTTTTGGGCTTATGCGGCAGTTATGGGCGCTTCCTTAACGCCGATTTTTCTGGCTTACACCGGTACCAGCATCGCCCGTGTCTTTTTAATCACGGCCGGCATGTTCGGCGGCATGAGCATCTATGGCTATACCACCAAGCGTGATCTTTCCGCCATAGGCTCGTTTTTGTTCATGGGTCTTATCGGCATTATCATTGCCACCCTCGTCAACATTTTCCTCAAAAGTCCGGGACTTTATTACGCAATCTCGTTTATCGCCATTGCAATTTTCACCGGCCTGACGGCTTTTGACACGCAACGGATTCGTCAGATCTATTCCGAATACGACAATTCGGACATCATGACCAAAAAAGCCGTTGCCGGCGCTTTGTCGCTTTATCTGGACTTCATCAATATGTTCATCTATTTGTTGCAGTTCTTCGGCGATCGCCGCTAATCAGAAAACCCGGCCTGCCTGAACAATCCGACTTCCGGAATACGATTCGACCGGCCGGTTTTTTTATTTTCCGAACAGTTCAATCGAACTGCCTTCTCTTTCCTGCGCAACTTTCAGCGCGGCAATCGCCTGTTCAATCAGTTTTTTGGCCGAACGCGCCGGATTGGGAAAAACGCTGACGCCGATGTTAACATGCAGTTCATGAGTGGTAAAATTGTCGCTGACGCCTTCCTTAAACAGATTGCGCAACTTTTTCAGCTCCAAATCAAGTTCGTACCCGTTGGCCAGATCAGGCATCAGGATCCACAGCGGATACTTTAACCCGCGCGCCACCGTGTAATTCTTCTTCAGGCTCAAAACCAACGTATTGGCCAGCTTCTTAAAAACAAAATCATCCAAATGCATCTTGCGAAACGAATCCAGATTCTCAATACTGACGGCCATTACGGCAATCAGATCTTTAGGCCGTCGCGCATCTTTGTAATTTTCGTTATTTACCGCCATCTGTACGCGATCTTCAAACAAAAAGAAATTTGGCAGACCGGTCAAATCGTCATACAAATTATTAAAAAACGGCTTGTCGTCCTTAGACAGACGGCCGCCGACCAAAATAAACGAAAAATGTGTTGAATCAGGAAGATAAATAGCCTGAAATTCTATCGGAATCATTTTTCCGACCGCCGTTTTCATCCGGACGCGCTGTTTTTTGAATGCCGTCAGCATTTCGCCGATATTCGACGTCAGTACCGTCCAGTCTTCCCGGTCTACAAAAGACAAAAACGGCTCACCGACAATCTGTTTGGAATTTTTGATGTTCAGCACCTGCATGGCCGCGTTATTACAGTAAACCACCTTATCATCGCTGATCAACAGTATCGGCCGCTCGGAACCGTCCAAAAGAGGATGCTGCAAATCGCCGAGTTTAACGTCAAGACCGTACCAAAACGGTTTTTCGCCTTCTGCATAACCTATATTTTTTTCCCGCACCAAAGCAACACCGCCGGGTTTTTCAAGCTGATCCAAATCTATCCCGTACTGCGAAGCCTGTACCAGCATTGCTGACGGGTCTTCCACCGCAATTGCGGACGTATCGGAAACTTTTTCCAAATCTGTTTCAAGGTCTGCCAATTTTATCCGTCTCTGTTTTTAAATATCTTTTTTTCCATTATATTCGCAAAAAACAACAATGCCAAAATCTTTGTATTTTATTAACAAAATCTGTTTATAATACTTTGTATCTGTATAAAAAGAGAAAGAATTCAAGATGGCAACAGAAGAAGAAGACGTAAAAACATCTGCCGAACCGGACGCTTCTCCGCAAGGTTCCGCCGATATGACATCTCTGGTAAAAGAACGTTTTGAAATTTACTATGATCATCCGCTGCCGGAATTAGACAGCAACGGCGCACTTGCCTACGAAGTCAAAGACAAAATAAACCCCCAGCGCCGGCTGTTTGCCCTTATCTGCGACAACAACTATTCGCCGCGACTGTCCATGTTGCCGTATCTCAAAGCGATTGACCATCCAAACCTTCTCAAACTGGTAGAATACAGCACTGTTTTTTATGCGCCGAAAAAATCTCACAACATGGCTTTGATTTATGCCAGACCGGGCGGCGCAAAAGTATCGGAAGCTCTTAATAAAGAAGAAAAAATCAACCTTGCCCGCTTCAAAACACTTATTTTATCTTTGGGCTCAGCCTGCGAAGTCCTCCGCAACTACAACCTGACACACCGCGCCATTCGTCTCGACAATCTTTTCTACAAAGACAGTTCCCGCGAAGAATTCATCCTCGGCGATTGTGCCGCCTCTTTCCCGGGGCTGTTCCAGCCCTCGGCCTGCGAAACAATCAACAACATGCTGGCTCTGCCTCAGGGACGAGGCAACGGTATCAGCAACGACGATATGTATTCGGTCGGCGCGGTTATGCTTGCCGTTGTGCTCGGACACGAAATATCCTCGCCGCTGACCAACGCCGAACTGATAAACCAGAAACTCAAAAAAGGGTCTTTTGCCGCCCTCTCCAACAATGAAAAAATGAGTTCTCAATTTTCTCCGGTTCTCAAAGCCCTGCTTGAAGATAACGAAGAACTCCGCTGGAATCATCTTCAGGTCTATAATTTTCTTGAAGGCAAAACCTCCAGTTTCAGCGTCGGCGAAGTTTATGACCGCTCCGTTAAAGCCCTGACCGTTAACGGCGAAAAATACTATACGGTTAAATCTGCCGTTCTGGCCATGCTTGATTATCCGGACGAGGCTCTGACGCTCATTCGCAACGGAAAGCTCCTTGAATGGATAAAAAACGGCCTCGAAAACGAAAAACTCTACGCTAAAATCGACCGCCTCATTACTCAAGACAAAGAAAAGGACGAGAGCCGATTTTTGGTCGAACAGATCTGCATTATGCTGGATCCCGGACTGCCGATTAAAACCGGAGACATTTTTGTTTTTCCCGGCGGTATTTCCAAGGCTGTTTTCTATTATCTCAAAAATGAAAAAAATCTTGACGTTTTTTACAGCCTGTTCAACAGCGATTTAATCAAACTCTGGTATCAGGAACAACCTTCTTTGCATTCTCCTGCCAACAGCAGCGAATTCAAAACCTACATTGCCCGCGGCGATTACGGCTATGGCATCGACCGCATTATGTATGATTTTGACGAAGATCTTCCGTGTACCAGCCCGTTGCTCGGCAACGAATTCGTCAACACCCCGTCCAAGCTTCTGCGCGCGCTTGATGAGAACTATGCCCGGTTTAAGGATTCTCTGCCTTTTGACAAAAACATTATTGCCTGGCTGCGTTGTAAAATGGGAAAAAAAATTGACGGTATCTTAACCGATATCAACGCCCATCAGAACGCCCTGCAGATCAGTGCCGTCATTCGCCTTTATGCCGCGATCCAAAACAAAAACGGCCCCGTTCAGGTCGTTAGGCTTGCCCAATGGCTGGTCAACAGCTCCAAGCCTGTCGTTCAAAGCTATCACAATATCAAATATCAGAAATACCTTGAACATGAGCTCGTCAAAATCGCCAAAAACGGCAAAATAATCGAGCTTTATAACATATTGGAAAATGATGAAGCGCGTCAAAAAGACCGTAGCGAATACAGTGACACGCTCAAAAAAATAAATCTTCTGATGTCGGAACGCAACCGCATTTTGTCCGGCAGCGCCAAACTGGATGAAGAATCCAAAGAGCTTGCTCTGCGTTTCGGTGCCGTCCTGTCTGTTTTAACCATGCTGAGTTCTTTCATCCTCAGTCTTTTATATTGGGCTCTCAAATGATAAAACCTGCACCGTCTAAAACCACAAAATTCAAACTCAGTCTTGCACAAAAACTGTTGCTGATTCTGGGCGTTATTATGCTTGCCTTTTCTTCCCTGCCTGTCATGGTTGTGCTGATGCTGGGTCTTTTGCCGACAATTACCGTCATTTTGACGGATCCGCGCAATTCCAATAAACTTACAATCATCGGCTGTCTCAATTTTGCAGGTGTTTTTGTTTGTCTGCTGCGCATTTTCAACCAATATGCCGCCGGCATTCCCATTTCGATTCTCGGAAATATCTTTAATATCATCATCATGCTCGGCGGAGCCGCATTCGGTATGATTCTCTACTACGAACTGCCCAATCTTTTTATCATTATATCCAAGGCCTCGGCTCAGCGCCGCCTGCACAGTATCGACAATAAGCTCGAAAAATTGACGCAAGAATGGGGCAGCGACATTATATCGGAACTGACAAAATAGAAAAAGTCCCGGAATTCCGGGACTCTTGCCTTTTACATATATTTTTCGATATTTTTGGTAATCTTGCGAATTGAATTAAGTTCAATCTGCCTGACGCGTTCTTTGGATATGGCATAAGTTTTGCTCAGTTCATCCAACGTCACCGCCTTTTCGCACAACCGGCGTTTGAAGAGAATGTCTTTTTCACGTTTATTCAGACAAACCAATGCCTTGTTAAACAAATTGCGACGGTATTTCATCGTTTCAAAGTAAGCCAGCGTTTCTTCTTGCGACGGCTTTGTATCGGCAATAAAATCCATCCATTCGGCGCCGCTGTCGGCCGAACTGTCAATAATCGAATTCAAAGATCCGTCATGTGCTTTAAGCCTGGTATTCATGTCCTTGACATCCTGCACGCTGACGTCAAGCGACGACGCAATGTTTTCAAGCACGTCGTTTGACATTTCTCGGTCATCGTTTAATCTGAGTTTGTTTTTGATTTTACGCAGATTAAAAAAGAGTTTCTTTTGAGCAGATGTCGTTCCGATCTTTACCAAAGACCAGGAATTGAGAATATATTTCTGTACCGCGGCTTTTATCCACCACAAGGCATAAGTTGAAAAGCGAAAACCTTTCTCAGGCTCAAATTTTTCAATGGCATAAAGCAACCCTATGTTTCCTTCCGAAATCATCTCCGCCATGGACAAACCGTATCCGCGGTATTTGGAAACGACTTTAACGACCAGCCGCAAATGCGAGGTCACCAGAATTTTGGCGATTTCCTGATTCTTGGTTTGCTGATATTTGACGGCCAGATTATATTCTTCGTCTTGCGACAAAATAGGATACTTGCGGATTTTTTGCATATACCGGACCATATTAAGCTCCGGTGAAAAATCTATACCGTTCAGACCTAGAACATTATCCATATCTTCTTACTCCTACAAAATTACGTCAGAAGTTCAAAGTTCAATAGTCCGAGTCCGGATAGTAGAGTCCAAACTAGAGAAAAAATTTTTAAACGCAACCTATACTTTGGTTGTATAAGCAGATTCTTATATTGTTCTCAGTTGACGAATCAAATCTGAAAAATCATCAGGAAAATCAGAATCAAAGCTCAAAAATTTATGACTGGCCGGATGCAAAAAGCCCAAACTTTTGGCATGCAGCGCCTGTCTCGGGAAATGATTAAAAAACTCTCTTTTTGCTGCGGCAATGTCTTTATTTGTTATTTTTTTAGATTTTACATAGAGCTGATCCCCTATCAGATTGCACCCGAGTCTCGACATATGAACCCGGATCTGATGCGTTCGTCCCGTTTCCAGATTGCATTTGACCAGGCTGGCCTCGTTCTTGAAAACCTCGACCGTTTTATAATGCGTTACCGCATGCTTGCCGTTTTTTTGCACCACTGCCATTTTTTTGCGGTCATACGGACTGCGTCCGATGTCTGCGTCCACAACCCCGCTGAGCGGATTGGGAACCCCGAAGACAATCGCATAATAAGTCCGTTCAATAGAATGCTCGGCAAACTGTTCGCACAAAAACTTATGAGCGGCGTCATTTTTGGCGACAACCAAAAGTCCAGAGGTATCTTTGTCGATCCGATGCACAATGCCCGGACGCCTGACGCCGCCGATACCGGACAAATCTTTGCAATGGTAAAGCAACGCGTTAACCAGTGTATGATTCGGCGAACCTGGAGCCGGATGCACCGTCATTCCGGCCGGCTTATTGACCACAATCAGATGCTCGTCTTCATAAACAACATCAAGCGGAATGTCTTCCGGCTCCGGCTCGGCATCCGCCGCCGGCGGTACCGTTAACTGATAAACCTCGCCTTCTTTAACCTTATAGGCATTATCGCCGATGGTATCTTCGTCGCAGGTCACGTTTCCGCCGTCAATCAACCTTTGAATCTGCGAACGAGAAAGTTCGGCAAAACAATCGGCTAAAAACTTGTCGATTCGTTTTCCTTTATAATCTTTATTAACCATTGGCGTGGTATAAACAGTAATATCCGACATAAATCAAAGCCTTGATACGATGTTGTTTTGTTTTATAATAGAGTCAAAAATCTAAGTTGCAAGAAAGATTAAGCCATGGACAAGCTCAAAATGATAAAAACTCTGGTTGCGGTACTGACCTTCCTGCTTGTTTTCGGAACGTTGAGCACATTGGGAATCGTTTATAAAAAGACCCGTGTTTCGGAAATTCCTGCGGAGGCCGTCAGCTTGTCCCAGCCGCGCGGCACAATAATCGCCGATTATAAGACTGTCGGACAAACCCTTTATATTCTTGCCAAAAACGGCGGCCTGCCGGATCGGATAATCATCCTCGATCCGAACAAACCGCAAAGCCAAACGGTCATCAACGTCAACTAAGGAGACGCCCATGTCAGACAACAGCAATATTCACGACGAAGTAGCAGGATTCTTAAACGATACGCCGCCGGCCTCCTCTGATGACGATTTTGATCTTCTGCTCGACAACTTCATCGCCAAACAAATGGAAGAAGCTCAGGACAACATAAACGAATCCGAAGAGCTGAAACAACAAAACAAAGAAGAAATAGTTTCTGAAAATGACAACGAATACGCAGCCGGCCTTCCGACAGAAGAAAAACAGCTGTTCAACGCATATTGCTCCTTTACCGGAGCCGTTATCGCCTGCGCTCAGGCGGGACAGATTGAAATTCCCGTTTTCGGCTTTGAAGCAAAAGACATTTACCCGCGTTTTCGCCCCAATCGCCTCAAAAGGCTCAACGAAGATATTTTAACCGGCTGGCGGATACTGCTGGCCGCTCAGCCGGTACGCCTGTCCAGCCTGCCGCCCAATCCGTCGGACGAACAGATTTTGAACTTTTCCGAAAAAACCACCGACGAAAATCTTCAGGCAGCCCTTATTTCATACGTCGAAGTTTTGATTGAGCTTGACGGATGCGAAATCGCCTACAACATGCGCAAGGCCAAGGCAAAAAAGCGCAAAATCGAACGGCAGATTATTGAAGAACATAATCAGCGCAAAGAGCGTATGAAGAAATATATTGCCGCCATTGAAGCCAAAAAGTTCCCGATCGACGCCGAACGGCTGGTCGGCAACTACTTCAAAACCGCGCGCAAAGATCCGCAGGGCGCCCAAAAAATTATCGAAAACAACCCGGCAACTTTTGCACCGATTCAGATTGACAAAATTCCGCCGCGCTTTTTTGGCATGATCAAACCAAAACCCGAAGACGGCATCCGCGTCAACAAAGAAATCGGCGAGTTCTTCAAAAAACTCAAAGAATAAAACCTTTTCAGTACAAAATTATAGACAAAAAGATAAATAATTGTTATCATATAATAAAACAAACCTTTTACAGAAAGGACTCTGAGATGGCAGAACACGGAACAGCATCAACAACGATAGCAACCAAAGTAAACAGCGTCATCGTCAACCAGGGACGAACGCCTGTTTCCACGGTTCAAACGCATACGCCTGTCCAGCCTGCTCCTCGTCAGACAGCCTCTTCCGACAAAACAACAGACACCGGTACACCAAAAGGCGCCGGTGGAACCTCCGGCACCGGCACGCCGCCTTCGGGAGACACCTCGGGCAGCGATACCGGCGCAACCGGAACAAGCGGCGGTAATGACACAACATCCAATCAGACAGAAAGTCACGTTTCAACAGCCAAACCGACGCTTGACAGCATGGCAATTGACGATCTGGCCGGTATGGATGGCGACAAACT
This sequence comes from uncultured Azospirillaceae bacterium, assembly GCA_964395655.1. Classification (GTDB taxonomy): domain Bacteria; phylum Pseudomonadota; class Alphaproteobacteria; order RF32; family CAG-239; genus CAZU01. Next base: position 12,288 of record CAYNBB010000015.1, read on the forward strand.
GGATGAAGAATACAAAAAACTGGAAGAACAGGGTTTCAATGTTGACGAAATCAAAAACAAGGTAGAAACCGCCAAAGCGACCAAAAGCAACGACAAACCGTCCGGTAATGACGGGCGTGACAATGCCGGCCATGTAAAAGGTTTAATGGACGATCCCGACTGGGGCAAACCGCTGGATGACAAATTTGACATCCAGCAGGGAGACTTTATCGAATTTCTGATGAAAGAAGTGGTTCTCGCCTCTGCCGCCTGGACAGGCAACAAAGTCTTCGGCGTAGCCGGTTACGGCCTTTACAAAGGCGGTTCGTCTCTATATCATTGGGGTATCGGCGGCATAAAAAAAGGCTATGACAAATGGTCCGATGACAGAGAAAAGAGCAAAAAAAAGCAACGTGAAAACAAAGAAAAAATCAATAACGAAAACCTTTATTCCGGCGCGCTCAGTCATGATGACAAAACCAACGGTTTTGCCAAAAAGGTGCTGGATGCCCGCAAAAAACTTCTGAACGATATTGAAAGCAGCCCCGAACTGAAAAGCGCGCGGGCTTTGTGCAACTACGTCCGAACAACGATCAGAGGTGAAATGGATATTGACCGCGCCGTCCGAGGCAAAGACGGCCGCTATACCATCACCCGCAACTACAAAGACGACAAAGATAAAGAACAAAGCCAAAATATCACCGTCGACGAAAAAACTTACCAAACGTTGCTGTCCGTTCACCAAAACGTCCAAAAAACTATAGGTGACCGGGGCGACAGTCCGGAGCTCCGTCAGGCCATGGAGGACCAGATGGTAACTTTGTTTGAAAACCGCGCCGACCTGCTCGAGAAAGAAAAGATTTTCGCCGCCGATTACGCCGCGGCTGTTCTGCTTGAACGCGCAGCGCGCATGACTCCGGAAGAAATTGCCAAAACAAAACCGGAAAGAGAACTGCAAAACCTCATCAACGGCGAAGGCAAGCTGGCATATTACCACCACTTGTACAACATTGAACACCGTAAACCGGAAGCTTTCAAAGGAGAAGGAGAAAAATCCGCGCTTCAGATTTTGTCCGATACCGGTCACGCCGCTTTGGAAGAATCCGTCAAAAAACTGAACAATTCGCAATACCGGGAAGCCTATATGAAACAAGGGCTTCAGGAAGGAACCAAAAAAGAACCGCCTCTCAACGCTTCTCTCCAGCGGATTTTTATTGACGGCAAAAGCGAATACGCGCCGGAACTCGAAGGCATGAGCGACGCCCAGCGCGAGATCGGCCTCCGAAATATGCGAGAGGACGCTTTCGAAGGTTATAACCGCACCGACGCGCTGCTCAAAGAGCAGAATGAAATTGACAAACAGATCAGCGCGCTTGCCGCCGACGGCAGCGGCAACCAGGCCAGAAAAGACGAACTGAACAGGCAGAAAAAACAAAACGTCAACGCCCACGAGGAAGGAACCGCCCGACGTGACGCCAACCGTGCGGCAATGCTTAACAATATCAGAGGAAACAGCAAATAATGTTCAAATCTCTTTTCCGCTTTATCCGTTTTGTAACAATCGGTTTCCTGTGGAGTTACGTTTTTATTGTCTGCGCCAATTTCCTGATGTACGGCCTGTGGAATTTTAATATCCTGTCCGCCCGTTCCTGGCAGACGATTTCCGCCTTCTGGCAATCCGGCGGCGTTATCAAAACCGGAAAAGATTATCTCTTTCTTTCAATGATTGTCGCCCTGCCTTTTGTCTGGATTTGGGGCTGGCGGTATTTCGGCAGAATATCCTACCTCAGCCTGTTGCTTTATCCGATTAACGCCTATAATCGCCATATCATCAAAAAATACGGACATGATTCCTCACGTATTGTTCTCAAAAATATGAAATCAAGCCAAAAAATGATTGAAGACATCAAAAACGAACTGGAATCAATCCGACCGGAAAAAGCCAAAGAAGTGCAAAACATCCGTCGACAGATAAATCAGATCATTTCTTCCGAAATAAAGAAAGGCTGATAAAACAGTTATTAACCAATTTATGTTAACCTGACCGCAGTAAAAGGGAATTTTTGGAGCCTGAACAGTTTGAAACCGTTACTGATACTGACACGAATCATCCTTGTAGGTATCTTCTGGAGTATTTTTTTTCTGGAAGGTATTCGCGTTATTATGCTCACCAACTGGCGGTTTGACATTCTGCGTCCGTCACATTGGAACTATGCTTGGAATCTCTGGCTCAACGGTTGGGTTATCGACGAAATCAAAGAATGGGCTTTTGTGTTGATTATTCTGACTTTTGTTCCTGTTTGGCTGACCAGCTGGGCGGCGCTAAGCATGATAAAATGGGGACGTATTATCGAAATAATCCTGTTTTTGCCGATTTCGATGTTCAAAAAAATATTTGCCAAGCAGCTCAAAAAGATTTCCGACACTGCCAGCGTCAAAGTTGTTAAGAAGAAAAAATCATACAAGGAAATCCGGCCGCAAAGCATTCGTCCGCCTCTGGAAGAAAGCAGCTATTCGCTGCCTGCCGACAAGCGCGCCGCGCTGTCCGGTACTGCACCGAAATCATCGCTGAAACCGGCTCCGATTAAAAAAGCGCCTGAAGACTTCAATCACTCGCTGTTCCGTCTCGGCGACGAAGACGACACCGATTTTGATTTTGACCTTTTCGACGACAATAAACCGGAACCGGAGAAAAAAGAAAAAACGCCCAAGACCGAAGCCGCTCCGTCCCCTAAACAAGAACGAACGCCGCGCGGCAAAAAGGAATCCGCTCCGACGTCAAAACCGACGGCCTCGGGAAACCCTGCGCCGCAACGCTCCAGCTCCAATTCGACGTTGGAAATTCTTAAGCAAAAAGGTTACGAAGTCATAACGGGCGTCACCATCAAAAACACGCTTATTGATTTTATCGGCGTCGGCAAATCACAGCTTTGCATCTGCCTCAATGACAAAGAACCGGGCGATTGGCTGGCCGACGAAGAACGTTTCAACGATGAGGAGCCTTTATGGTTTTCGGAAAGTTCGCACCGCGTTTCTCCCGTTCGCAAAGTTGATATTGCCCGTCTTATCCTTAAGGAAAAACTTGCCGAAGCCGATTTGAATTTTGAAATTAAGGCCTACGTCATTGAACAGATAGGCAACATTATCAATGCTGAAGACATGTTTGAAGTTTGGAATGACATGGATATTCATGTAACCCGCATTGACCGAGGAACTCCGAAAGAAATCAGGCTTTTTGCCAAAGATCTTGAAGAAGCGGACGGCAAAGTCGAGAAAGACTCTTTTGACAAACTCAAAAAACTGATTCGCAATATTGCTTAAGTAAAAAGAGGAATCCATGGCAATAGAAAAAAAAGGTGAAGAATGGGAAGAATACAACAGCGCCGTCCGCTGGATGGTAATTTCCGTCATCATATCGGTTGTCATAACCGTTATTCTCGCTCTGATTGCCATGCCGCTCGGATACCTCATCGGTAACGGTATATCAAAAGATTCTCTGGCAGATGTCTCCAAATTTTTTGATTTGGTCTTTAACAAGCCCGGCTATCTGTATTCGCGTTACTGGGTATGGTTCAAACAGTTATTCAATTATCACGGTCCGTTTTCGGTCAGTTTGTGGATTCCGATTCTTCCTTTTATCAGTTTCCCTGCCGGACTGATTACCGGCGTAATCACCAACCCATACCGTTTTCAGTCAAATATTCACGGTTCGGCGCGCCTGGCCGAACTCAGCGATATCAAAAAAATGGGACTTCTCGACGGTTTTTGCATTGTTGTCGGAAAATTCAAAGGCTATCTGCTCAAAATGAACGAAACGCTGTCAGTTCTCTGCTGCGCTCCCCCGGGTACCGGTAAAACCGTCGGGGTCGTCATTCCGACCATTTTCAACTCGCCGACCATGAGCATCGTCGTCAACGATCCCAAGCCTGAATTGTGCTTTTCTACTTCCGGCGCACGAGCAAAAGTCGGCCCCGTATTCATCATCAACTGGGGTATGGAAGACAATCCGGCCGAAGGCATCTACTATCCGAGCTGGAATCCGTTGTCGCCCGGAGCCGTTCCGGCGCCTGGTCCGGCTCGAGATATGTATGTCGACTCAATGTGCAACGTTTTGGTGGAAGATCCCAAAGGAGGCGCTGATCCGCACTGGTCAAAAACAGGCCGCGCCGCACTGACCGGCTTTATCCACTTTATTGTCTCCAAATGCGAAAAAGCTCGCGCCAACGATTATTTCATCGGCCGCGTCTACGAAGGTAAACTCGATGACGAAGACCGCAAAGTGCTCGAAGGTTATTATCTGGAAATGAACGACCCGATGGCTGCCCGTGCCTTGCAAAACCTGCGTAACGGGACATTAAATATTGATAATTATCTGCCAATCGGCTCTTGGGCGCTGCTGCCGGAAAAATGGATCGGCCGCGAAGCCTGCATTGCCATGATTCTCGAATGGGTAACCGAAGCGCAGATTAAGCAGTCGCAAGACATCAAGCGCCGTCTTGACGAAGGCGACCAGATGGCCGCCATGGCCGACCCCATGCGCGATTTGCTCGAAGAGGCAATTGACGAAGCGCGCAAATTCGGCTATTCCGCCCGCTGCGTGGTCGAATTGAGCCAATTGAGCTCAATGCCGGATAAAGAGCGCGGTTCTGTTATGTCCACCGCTTTTTCGGGTATCGGTATTTTCAAAAACTCTGCCGTCGTCGCCCGCACCAGCTTCAGTGACCTGAGCTTTAAGGATCTGCGCGGTCTCAAAGATCCGATTACCGGTGAATTTAAGCCTATTTCGGTCTACCTTTCGGTCAACCAGGTTGATGCCCGCGCCCTGAGCGTCATTTCCGGCACTTTTATCGACCTCATGTCGTCTTACCTGATCGCCAACCCGCCCAAATTCAAAAACCCCACCGACGGCGTCATGGGGCCGTTCTCCTGTCTATTTGCCATGGACGAGTTTCCGACCATGCCCAAACTCAAAGCGGTTATTGACGGCCCAGCGGTCGGACGCGGACAAAAGGTTTCTTATCTGCTCATCGGACAAGATCTCGGACAAATCTCCGGAAAATACGGCAAAGACGATCTTGAGACCGTCATCTCCACCACCGCCTGCAAGATTATCCTTTCGCAAAACAACGAACAGACCGCTCAACGCTTTTCCAAAATGATCGGCAACAAAACGGTTCAAACCACATCTTTCTCCAAAAACGAAGGCGCATTCGGCAAAGGCAATAATCCTTTTTCCAAAAACGTCAGTTATCAGCTGCAGGGCGTTTCTGTCATATCCACTACCCAGCTTTTGAGTCTGCCGACTTCCAAACAGGTCGTTTTGATGCAAAGCCATATTGATCGTCCGATTATGGCCGATTCTCCACGCTGGTATCTCGACAAGAAGATGAAAGCGCTTGCCGCTTTGCCGCCGGCGCCAAACGTTCCCGACTGGATTGTCGCCCAACGCGAAGACATCAACGACGACATGCTCGCCAAACTTGGTATTGACTATGATCCCAATGAAACTTTCGATGATGAGGAATTCGACGACGCGGAAGATATCGAAGACGCCTCTGTTTAGTTCTGGAGATTCTTTGCATGTGGGAATGGTCAAATAACAAAAATGCCCCTGTCCTGCCAGAGAACGATTCACTGCTGAAAGCTTATGCTTCGTACCTGCCTAAAATACCGTCCGTACGGAACGAAACCGCGGAAGATATTCCTTCTCTGCGACAAATGGAAGATCTGCTACAACATCGGATAACCGCCTGCGGTCTAAAGGATATCGAACTGAGACTGATTGATTTTCAGCCCTTGTCATGGGAAACAAAACACCGTTATTCCGAAGAACAGGTTCGCGAACGTAAGATTTTTCTCAAAATTCTAGGCTATTCCCACGCCGGACAATGCCTCGGCGCCGGCCTCGACGAGGCAGACATAACACTTCTCAAACAAAGCGTTTCACCCGAAAACTACAACGTTCATATTCGGATTCCCTTCGACTTCGGCGGACAACCTTCGTTGAACAACATGTGTTTGGTTCGCACCCATCCTATTCACGATCAGATCCATGCTTTACTGGAATACCAACTTGAAAAAAATTTTTTGAAAAAACACAAAAAATTGTATATTCCGATTATCGAAGGAATCATCAAAAATGCTTAACCGAATTCTCGCAAAAATATGCCGCCAGACCGGCTGCGTCACTTTCAGCGGTTGTTCTGCCGAAGAGATCAACCGCGTCAACGCTGAACTCGTTCAAAACGACTTTTGCACGCTCCCCGCTGAATATGCCGAATTTCTTCAGATTCACAATGGAATCATTTACGACGGGTTGGAACTGTCAGGAACGATTCCGCACAAAAGGGTTCAAAAAGATTATGTTTTCAACGGCATCCTGGACATAAACAAACGTTATTCTCAAATTGATTATTTTTCGCAAAAATTAATTTTGGGAGAACTTCCCGAAAGTTTTTTGATATATGATGCCGAAACTTCCGGATACGAAATCGTAGACCGCTTAAACCTCGATTCACGACGCATTTTCGGTTCATTTAATGAACTGTTCAAAACAGTTTCCGCTTTTTTGATTATAAAAGACTAATCTTCTTCCCGTTTTTTCACCGCGGCTGTCAATTCTTCCATATCCTTCTCATCAATTTCTGCCGCCTCAAAACGATAAGCCTCGTTAAACCAGTTGCCCAAATCGATATCGGCGCAACGTTTGCAGCAAAACGGCCGGTATTTCGTGTCTGTCACCTCTTTTCTGCAAATAGGACACTTCATTTTTCAACGCTCCCCGTTCCCTGACATGTCGGACATTCTTCGGTCAATACGTTTTTAAGCGTCGGCCTCCGCCGAACTCTCACTATTTCGACGTTTCCGCCGCGACTCAAACCGAAAACCGTACTCTTGATGTAATCTTTGCGCAGTTCCTGCTCGAGAATTTCAATTGCGTTTTTAAGATATCTGTAATCCGACGTGCCGGCAAAATCAATGACGATTTTTCCCGAAAGGTTGCGCAGACGTATCTGTCGCGCGATTTCAAACGCCGCTTCGATATTCAAACGTCCGAGACTGCCTTTGCCGTTGTCTTCGCCGCTGTCAACGTCTATCGCCGTACAGGCGCGTGTTTCCTCAATCGTAATGCGGCCGCCGCTTTTCAGACGGACTTCTTTTTGCAAAGCTTCGGCCAATGCCTCGTCAACACCGTACTCCTTAAACGGTTCGGCACAATATTCGACTTCGGTTTTCTCCCGATATTTTGCTTCCAGGTTATGATTGTTCAACACAATTTTTTGCAAATGTCTGCGATTGCGCAGAAAAGCGTCTTCCAGGCAATTGTTGCGTTCTTTAAGCAATGCCGGAGACTTAACCTGTTTTGCCCTTTCAAGAACTTCGTCAAACGTTGCCCGCAGACTTTTCATCTCTTCAATAATTGCTTTGTCTTCAACCTCCGCGGCAGACGTTCTGACAATCCATCCTTCTTGCCCCGTCATATTTTCTTCTACCAGAACGGTCAGATTTTCTGCTCGCATTTTATCTTCGATTTTGCAGGAAACTTCAATATCCATACTATAAGGACAATAAACCAGATTTTCCCCCACAAATTGCAGCGCCCGCGTTAATCTGGCGCCTTTTTCTGCCCGCTGTTCCTGACAAATCTGCACCACGACGCTTTGCCCTTCGGCCGCATTTAAATCTTCCAGCTCCGTTTCTTCACCGTTGATAAAAGCATCTCTGCTGTCGCCTATATCCAGAAAATAACCTGATTTTCCGTTGGCCAACTCTATTTTCTTGAGAATTTTGCCGAGATAAATGTTTCCTTCATAAGCTCTGCTCTGATCATAAAACTCCGCTTCGCGCAAAACATCGTTGTCCAATACAGCCAAACGACTGCTCCGATTGTTTTGTTCGTATATCAGCTTAACTGTCATTTATCTCAACTCCTGCCTGATTCCGGCGCTTTCTAACAAATTTTTGGTTTCAAACAAAGGAAGTCCGACCACACCCGAATAAGAACCGGTCATTTTGCGAACCAAACCGGCCAGACAGCCTTCAATCTTATATCCCGCACAACCGACCCATTCATGTGTCGCCACATAATCTTTTATCTCCTGTTCGGAAAGCCTTTTCATCTGTATTTTGGTAGTATTCAGCCGCAAACGCGCTTTCCCTGCGGCATCAACTACGCATACGGCTGTCAAAACATGATGACTTTTGCCCGACAAAGCGCGCATAACTTTTTCCTGTTCTTCGTCACTGTGAGCTTTTTGAATAATTTTAGCAGCACAAACAACGACAGTATCACTGCCGAGAACAACTTTTCCCGGATATCTGACCGCCACATGCATCGCTTTTTCACGCGCCATTCTTTTGACGTAAGCACTCGGTTTTTCTCCCCGAAGAGGCGTTTCGTCAATATCTGCGGGATCAATAACGGCAGGCTCCATCCCGAGCTGAATCAGCAGTTGCTTTCTTTGCGGAGAACCCGATGCCAGAACAAAGTCCTTCATTTAAAACACCTTTCTTACAAAATTAGCGCAGTTACCTACGCTAATTTATTTTGATGAAATTTCAATCTCCAAACCCTATGCTTCGTCGTCATAGGTTTTTTCCATTCTTTCGTGTCTTTCCTGAGCCTCAATAGACAGCGTGGCCACCGGACGAACTTCAAGTCTTTCAATTCCTATCGGATCGCCCGATTCTTCGCAATAACCGTAAACTCCGTCCTCAATTCTTTTGAGCGCCTCGTCGATTTTGGAAATAAGCTTGCGTGCGCGGTCACGTGTTCTGAGTTCAAGAGCCTTGTCAGACTCCAAAGAAGCGCGATCAATCTCGTCCGGCTGGTTTAATCCTCCCTGCCGCAGGTCTTCCAATGTATCCTTAGATTGCCCGAGCAGCGACTTTTTCCATTCCAAAAGTTTCTGGCGAAAATATTCTTGCTGCATTTCGTTCATATATTCTTCGTCTGCCGAAGGCTTGTAGTCCGGCGGGAGAATAACAGCGCTTTCCATTCTTTGTACTCCTAAAAAATAAACTTTTTTCATATATAGTAAGAAAGATATAAAATTCAGTTAAACAACGCAACTTTTTTTGCCCTGTTATCACCTTTATTTTGTCAGTTTTGCCAGTTCGACTTCAACACGAAGTTCTATTTCGGCCATCAGTTCCTGCAATTTCGGATCGGAAGAAGCAATTTGATTTTCCTTCAGTATCCTTGAAATATTGATAAGTTCCTCTTTGGAAATGTAGCCGACAAGCAGGCCGTTGCGAATTTCTTCAAGCTTTTCTATCAGGTTTTGCCCTCGTTTGAGCAGTTTTTTTCTGATTTCACGCTCTTCTTCGTTATTAACCATCTGAGTTGCAAAAATCGCGTCGGCAACCGAAATTCCGGATGTTGAACCGACCGGATTCGACGAACTTTTCATCATCTCGCTGAGATAAGCCGAAAAACTCTCGCCGCCGCCGGTCTTTTTCACGGCTTTTCCCTGATTCAATTCGTTTGTTTTGTTAACATCATTAACTTTGAGCATCTGTTTTCCTATTGAAATGTCCAAGTCATCGTATTATTGCCGGATTGGCAGGAATCCATCAACACGTTGATCTTCACGGGCAAAGCTCTGTCTGTGCCTTTTTCCACACCGCTGGATCTGGTCGGCAGAACAAACGGATCTTTGTCGTTTATTCGAAGTTCAATCAAATCGGAACTCTGTGACATCGTCCAGTTGATCTGTCCGATGACCAAACACGTTTTTTGCGGAATCTTTTCAAACGTTACCGTAAAATAAGGCGCAAACTCATCCCCTTCGTTTTTGAACTTTGGCGCAATCGTTACCGTGCCGCCCAAACGATGACGAATACCGTCGCCGACAATCATCTGACTCGGCAACAGCTTCTCTTTTTTCCAGTCCTCCATATCCGTCGGAATATCGTTGTAATATCCAAAAACCCTGTACCTGGCGGCAATATTTTTCTGAATTTCGATAAGCTCGTTTGATACCATATTCTGCTTAAACATGGTAAACATGCTGCCGATGAGGCTCATTCCGGAAACCGACAACACGATGATAATAGAAAGAACCATCAGCGCTTCCATCATCGTACCGCCCTTTTGATTCGAATTCATTTCTAAAACTCCTGTCTTCTTTGACAATAACATCAAAAAAAACTCTAAACAACATTTTTGTAATATATTTTTACTTCACTTTTTTTTAATTTATTATAATATGTTCGTTGTCATGAACGATCTGCCGATTGTTCAGCAGGACTGTATTAACTTTATAAAGGATATTCTCATGAATAAAACTTTAGCTCTTATGGCCGCGGCTTCTGTCGTTGCTTTCGCAGCATCTGCCAACGCTTACGAATTCACCCCGTATGTAGCTGCTGATTACACCTACACCGATACCAATTTCGCCGACGTAAACGGCGGTAAAATTGCCCTCGGTACCGAATACAACAAATACTTCGGAACGGAAGTTTTCTATCAGCGCACCGGTTCTGACCGTGTTCATGAAGCTGGCGAAACCAATGAATACTCTTTCCAGACCTATGGTTTGGACGCCTACGGCTATCTGCCGCTCGGCTGCGAACAGGTTGTTTCTTTGGTTGGTACCGCCGGTATTGCCAATATCGATATCAAATACACCCCGGCCGGCGAATCTCGTAAAACCGAAAACGGCCTCGGCTATCGTCTCGGTGCCGGTGTTGAGTATGACGTAAGCGACAACGTTGCCGTCAGAGCTTTGTATCGCTATACCTTTGCCGACAAACTCAACGGCGTAGATCACCTCAACGAATATTCTTTGGGTGTCAAATACAGCTTCTAAGCTGTTAAAGCTTTTTGAAAAAAGGAAGAGAAAATCTCTTCCTTTTTTTATGGAAAAAAAACACAAAAAAGGTTATCTTCAATTGACTGAAACGATAACAAAAGGATTTCTCATGAAAAAACTTATATCTTGCTTTTTTATTGCCGCTTTGATTTGTGCATGTTCCAAACGGGAAGAACAGCATGCTGCAACACAGAAAGAACAAGAAATTCCGACTGTCAATATTGATGAAAACGTCGTTTACACCTTTGACATCAATACGCTCAAACCCGGATGCGAAATCGACAGCGAAATGATCTGCGCCGTCAACAACAGCATAAAATGCACTATTGATCCGCAATTTGCCGAATGCGAAGCCAACAGACATCTTATGCCTGAATTTATCTTCATGCAGGATGAAAGCCTGCAGCGTCCGACCTCGCAATCTTACAAAATTACCAAACTCAAACCGCGGGAAGACGGCACGGTGGAAATTTATACTCAGAGCACCTGCAACGGCAACTGGTTCGGACTTTGCAACGGCAATATCATCTATGTTATGGAAAACAACGACGGCCGTTGGGCAGTCAAAGATTTATACGCTCTTGAAAACTAATTTTCGGTAAGAGTCTCGACAACCGCCTTTTCAAAACGGTCTTTGACGTCCGAATTTTGAGAAGGCGTTTCTTTTACCTCGAAAACCTCTCCGTTTTTCATGCTTTCCAAAGCATTGTCCAGCTCTTTGTTAGGCGCAATTTCGCCGTTTACCGCAACACTTTTCAAATCTTCCTGATACTGTTTGTATTTTTGCTGATAAGCTGGTTTTTGCAACACGGCGTCTTTTGTCGTTTCTTCGTCGTCGGAACCGGTCACTTTTTTGCCGTTCAGATAAATCGGCGGCAGTTTTTCGGGACGGTTGAACTTATCGCTTTCCGGAATAAAAAAATCAGGATCGGCCGTTTTGCGTACATACCTTTCGTCTTGTGCCGCCGCTGCTGCCGAGAACAACAAAAAACACCAAAAACAACAGATAAAATATTTTTTCATAAAAAGCCCTCATCAACCATAATTTAATATTTTTCATGCTATTTTTTTACCATGAAAAAACTTTTTTTTATATTAACGTTCACAATCTTTTTCGGCTCCGACGCCCTGGCTGCGGATTGTCGGAACGTTGCCTTTTCGCCGCATATTGAAGTTTTTTCTTCTTACGGAAAACTTCAATACGATACTTCCAAAAACATGGCTCAAATCACTGAATCCGCAAAAAAATACGGCATTGTCAAAAATAACATTTTTGCTTCCGGACTGGCAACCGTCGATATCTCTACCGACATTTTGACAAATACCATCGGTCAGCCGGCAGATAACGGCCTTATCTGCGTTTACCCGACCAACGTAAGGCTGTTTATCGGCTTTTCCGATCCGCTCATCTATATTTCGAATACGCTCAAACCAGGAACTTGCGAATACAAAGTCGTTCTGAGGCACGAACAGACGCACCAGTTCATAAACAAGGAAATGCTTGATTATTTTCTGCCAATGTTCCGCAACGCTTTCAGCCGAATTGTCGCCTCTACGCCGCCCGTTCAGACAGACAGCATCAACCGCGTTGACGAAGCCTCGCGTCTCTTAACGGAACAATACAACCGAAAACTGCTGCCTTTGGTCAGTTTTTTCAAACAGGAAATGATAAACGAACAAAAACGCCTGGATAATAAAAACAACTACGTTCACGAAAAAAATCTGTGTCGCTAAGCCGCCTTGGCCGTCACTTCGTCCAAAAAGCTCAACAATCCTCTATATGCATGGTCAATGTAAGTTTTGTCTTTGGCCGAATTGTTTTTGTAATAAATCCGCACGGTTGTCATTCCGGCCTCTTTGGCATATTCGAGATTGGAATAGCTATCGTCGACAAAAACGCAGTCATGGGGATCAACGCCGATTTTAGCGCAATATTTCAGATAGACTTCCGCGCTCTCGTTTTTCTTATATACGCCGAAATCTTCCACCGAATAGTAACGGTCTTTGAAATAGTCGTAAATACCTAGATGTTTGAGGATTTTCTCTGAAGCGTAGCGATCGCTTGCCGTAAAAATATATTGTTCGGCCGGAACCCTCATAAGCTTTTCCATCAGATTTTCATAAGGAACAATCTTCTCAACCGGTTTTATTTTATGATAGGCAATAAACAAATCCCGCGGATTGACACCGTATTCTCTGAAAAATATTTCGCCGCCGTCGCGATAAAGTCTGAATGATTCGGTCACTTTCGCTTTGGTTGTTTCAAAATCCAAAGGAACTTTCAGATCTTCAACCAGCGCCTTGGCCATTGTCGAATCAAGCAAATCCGCAAACTCTTCGGTTTTATTGTAAAGGGTGTCATCCAAATCCCAAATAACGACATTTTTGCCGAAAATCACTTTTTTCTATTCCTTGTCATATACATTTCAAACCAACATAGTATTAATCAAATTGATATTTTCGTCAACCAAAACTTGAAAAACACTGTTCTGCCTAATAGATATAACATCCGATTGGGAGATAAAAATGAAAATACTTCTTTTTTTGCTTTTCTTTATGATCTTATCGTCCGCCGACGCAGCTGATGAAGAAGTCTTTGTCGGCAACCCCGGTTCACGCAACAGCATACAGGTCAACCAATTCTACGTCATCAGCCGGCCGCATCCCGATTATGTTTCCGAAACAACCATTCAAAATCCGCGTACCCGGACAGATTCGTCTGTTTTTCAAAACGATGACGAATTGTTTGCAAAAGACGAAGATTTTGATGAAGATTAGCCTAAACGTTCCATAAAGCGTCTTTTATTTTGGATTCCAAAAATTCGTTATGTCTGGCCGTTTCCTCGTCGCTTACAGGAAACAACCGCGGTTCGCGATAATTTTTTGTTCCGGCGTCAACAACCGAAGCCGCTTGTTTTTTTTCCTTTTTGGCATCAAGCAGCAGACTTGGTTCTTTGCCGCCCAAAAGTTCCAGATAAACTTCCGCCAGAAGTTGCGCATCAAGCAACGCCCCGTGAAAAGTACGACTGCTGTTGTCAATCTCAAACCTTTTGCACAACGCGTCCAAAGAACAACGCGCGCCCGGAAACAGCAGCCTGGCAATTTCAAGCGTATCGACGCATTTGTCCCAGCCCATTTCCGGCAGACCTATTTGTTTGAGCTCATAATTGACAAAGTTCATATCAAAAGAAGCGTTGTGCGCAACCAGAACCGCATCACCCACAAAATCGAGCCATTCCGAGGCAACCTTGTCAAAAGTCGGATAATCTTTCAAAAATTCATAAGTTAAACCGTGAACTTTGACAACTTCTTCGGGAACCTCGCGTTCGGGATTAATATACTGATGATAAGTCACGCCGGTCGGAATATGGTTAATCAGCTCAACCGCGCCGATTTCAACCAAACGATCTCCTTTGGCATAATCAAAACCCGTTGTTTCGGTATCAAAAACGACTTCTCTGGTCATTGCAGCTTTCCAATCCTCTTATAATTTCAATCAATTCGACCCTGAGCAGATTTTTGCTTTTGTCGGTGTTGACAACTTCATCCGCCAGAGCAATTTTCTCGCTGTTTTTAATCTGTACGTTGTTAATTTTTTCAAAATCCTCGGCCGAAACGTTGTCCCTTTTCATAACCCTTTGCTTCTGAATTTCATAATCAACGTCGGCAACAATAATAAAATCGCAATATTTGTCCCATTCCATTTCAAACAGCAGCGCCACGTCCAAAAAGAACAAATCGTCACGTCCGGCATTGTTTCTGATTATCTTTTTCAGGTTTTCTTTCAAAAACGGATGAATCAGGCTTTCCAGCAACTTCAGTTTTCTGTTGTCCGAAAAGACCAAATTTCTGAGCATTCTTTTGTCGGCCGCGCCGTTTTTGACCATTCCCGGAAAATTACGCTCAAGGACTTGTAAAAAGCCTTTGTCGAAATATATTCTTCTTACCCAGCCGTCAACGTCAAAAACGGGGTACCCGAGCTGATTGATAATTTCGGCAATCGTCGTTTTGCCGCAGCCGATAGAACCGGTAATTCCGATGAGCTTCATAAATTTATCCTTTTTCAAAAGGTTGACGGAGTTATCAACAGACACGTCGTTTTCTGTGCATAAAACAGCCTCTTTTTCGTTTTATATTATTTTATCACCGTAAAGTAAAATTTAATCTTATCACTTACGCACAGGCTGCTCCGAAATCCACAAACTGTGCATAATAATTTTTATGCACATCATCTAAAAAATCAGCTTTTTCAGAGTCCCTTGTTGAAAAATCTAAATATTAATTTTTGGTTAACTAATTATTCAGAAACTTGTTAACAAAGCATTAACTTTTGGATAACCGTTCTGACAAAAACTTATCAACAATACCCACACGAATAAACAAACAACCAAAACATTTTAAAAATATTTAAGTAGCCCTGCGGGGCTGTTAATAATCTTCAGGTCAAAAAACATTGACAATAAAACAAAAACTTCTTATAAAAACATCATCAATTCTGATAATCACTTTCCCAAATACAAAAGGTTTCCATGAATTTAAAAGATTTAAAACAAAAATCTCCCACCGAGTTACTGACTCAGGCGGAAGAATTGGGTATTGAAGACGCTTCTTCAATGCGTGTCCAGGATCTGATGTTCGCCATTCTGAAAAAAGTTGCCGGTGACGATCAGACCATTTACGGCGAAGGAACCATTGAAGTCCTTCAAGACGGTTTTGGTTTTCTGAGATCTGCGCAGTCTAATTACCTTGCCGGTCCCGATGATATTTATGTTTCTCCGGCTCAGGTCAAAAAATACGGTTTACGTACAGGTGACACCGTCGAAGGTGAAATTCGCGCGCCCAAAGACAATGAGCGTTATTTTGCTTTGACCAAGGTCAATAAAATCAATTTTGAAGATCCGGAAAAGTCCAAACTGCGGGTTAACTTTGATAACCTGACGCCGCTGTATCCGACCAAAAAGCTCAATTTTGACATTATTTGCGGCGAAAAAGACTATACTACCCGCGTTATTGACCTGATTTCGCCTCAGGGCAAAGGACAGCGCGGCCTGATTGTGGCGCCGCCGCGTACCGGAAAAACCGTTATGCTGCAAAACATTGCTCACGCGATTGCCGCCAATCATCCCGAATGTTATCTTATGGTTTTGCTGATTGACGAGCGTCCCGAAGAAGTAACGGATATGACACGTTCGGTCAAAGGCGAAGTCATTTCCTCTACGTTTGACGAACCGGCCACGCGCCATGTTCAGGTTGCCGAAATGGTTATCGAAAAAGCCAAGCGTTTGGTTGAGACCAAAAAAGACGTTGTTATTTTGCTGGATTCGATTACGCGTCTCGGCAGAGCTTACAATACTGTTATTCCTTCTTCCGGCAAAGTGCTGACCGGCGGTGTCGACGCCAATGCCCTGCAACGTCCCAAACGTCTGCTTGGTGCGGCGCGCAACGTTGAAGAAGGCGGTTCGCTGACGATTATAGCCACTGCATTGATTGATACGGGTTCGCGCATGGATGAGGTTATTTTCGAAGAATTTAAAGGAACCGGCAACTCTGAAATTATTCTCGATCGCAAACTGACCGACAAGCGCCTGTTTCCGACCATTGACATTACGCGTTCTGGTACTCGTAAGGAAGAATTGTTGGTTGATCGTGACCGCCTGTCTAAAATGTGGGTTTTGCGTCGTGTTCTCATGCAGATGGGTATGACCGACGGTATGGAATTTTTGCTTGATAAACTCAAAAATTCCAAAGACAACGAAGATTTCTTCAATACCATGAATTCTTAAAAAT
>CAYNBB010000016.1:0-28195 GCA_964395655.1 uncultured Azospirillaceae bacterium
GAGCGGAATAACTCAACGCCCTGCATTGTATCGTTTTCATAACGTTGCTTCAGACGGTTAAAAAACGCACTTCCGCTGAAGTGCGTTTTTTGTGTTTTATCGGAGCCTATTTAAGGTAATTAAGCAGCGACAGGTTCATCAGATTGTTCAGCATCGAATAAGAAGCCTGCAGATTGTTCGAGGCCATCAGTGCTTTGACGATAGCTTCCGTTTTGTCAACTTCTTTCAGATTGCTGACGCTGGTTTCCAGATTAGCCGAGGCCAGAGTCAGATTCTCGGTGTTGTTGTTGAGCCGGACGTAATCCGAACTCAGCTTGGCGGTAATTCCGTCAAGGCTTGATGTGCTGCTTGGATTCAGGTCGCCGCTGTTGTCAATGGCGCTTTGAAGCAGATTCATGGCGTTGTTAATGGTGTCGGAAGCAAAATTCGGATCAACCAGACCGTCAAATTCCTGACTCAGGTCACGGCTGTCGACCATGTTTCCCTGCGCAATTTGTCCCAGTGAACGAAACAGCTTTTCAAAAGCGCCGTCGCCGGCATTAACGTTCATGATAATCGACTGATTGTTCGAAATAAGACGCTCGGTATCAACCGTTCCGCCCTGATAATAAGACGAAGTACTCATTTCCCATCTGCTTGATGCCGCAATCTGAACCGTATCGGCGTTAAAATGATTGGGATCTGCGGTAACGTTGAGGCTTCCGTCGGCATTGACGCTGACAACCTGAACGCGCTCGGCCACATTGTTGCCCATGCCGCTCATGTCGATAACCGCGCCGACCGGAAAAGAAGTGCTGAATGTCAGTCCGGTACCGTCGGCAACTGTGCCGTCGGCCGAAGCCGGAATGTTATGTCCGTCCGCGTCTTCAAAAGTAATTGTCTTGCCGTCTTCGGAAACGGATTTGACAATCAGCGACAAATTATCTGCTCCCGTACGCTCAATAACCAGCGTATCTCCCGCCTTGACGGATTGAAAAGCATGATATTCGGTCGCCGTAATTGTGTTCTTGTCCGAATCAAAAGTAACGTCGCCGGTCGTCTGTGCGCCGCCTTCCGCAACTTTGTTAAGGAAGCCGCCGGTTTTTTCCGGGGTAATTTTATAATTATTTCCCTCAATTCTGGAAATTTCCAGCGCGCCGGTATCTTCGGCCGTAAAGCTCATGTCGGAAAGGACGGCCGATGAGGAATCCGGAAATTTGATGTTGATGCCGTCGTAATATTCCTGAAACTCTTCCAGCGTTTTGAACGGAAAGTCAACCGGCGGATTGCTGGAATTTCCGCCGCCGAACAGATAGCGTCCGCCGGCCGAAGTGTTGAGGCTGTCGGCCAGAGCGAGCATCGTGGCAAAAGCTGAGTTTTGCAGATCTTTCAGAGCCGAGGCCTTGTCCTGATTCATGGC
The DNA here is from genome assembly GCA_964395655.1 of uncultured Azospirillaceae bacterium. Taxonomy (GTDB): domain Bacteria; phylum Pseudomonadota; class Alphaproteobacteria; order RF32; family CAG-239; genus CAZU01. The sequence continues at coordinate 1,400 of CAYNBB010000016.1, forward strand.
ATAGGGTTCGCCGAGTTCCACGCCGTCGGCGCTCAAAACGGTAGAACTTCCGTTAATCGTATAGAGCGGAAAACTGAACTTGTTGCCCTCAAAGACATAATCGTCGTTGGTACCGGTCGGATCAATCTTGTCTTTCAAAAGTCCCATGACTTTTTCGGCATAACCCTCGGTACCGGAATCTGCCTGAATAACGGAAAGGTCAATGTTATTTGGTTCGGCATCGTCGGCGGCAAAAGTATATTTGACGCCGTCAACGGTAATTGTCTTGCCGAGGTATGTTCTTTCCTCATTGTCGGTAAAAGTAATCTCGCCGCCGGTCTGATCAGGGTTCATCTTGCCGGCGTCCGAAGCGCCGAATGAATTAAGCATGCTTTTCAGGTCGTTGACGGCATCGTTAACGGATTGCAGCGCCGTGTTCATTGCTTTGAGCTCAACGTCAAGGACTTTGTTGTTTTCCATAAAATTCTGAGTGACGCCCAACGCCGATTCCAGATTAACGATGTTATAAGCGCTGATGCCGTATCCGGAATAGGTCGAAGACTTCAGTCCCGTCGTACCCTGATAGCTGTACAAATCGATCTGTGACTTGACGTTCAAAGTCTGATTAAGAAGATTCATATAGCTGTTATATGTAGGAATTCTAACCATTTCTAAAATCCTCCTATACGATGCTCAGCAGCATGTCCAAAATTTCTTTTGATGCCGTAAAAGCCTGTGCGCAGGCTGCATAAGTCTGTTGAAAAATAATCATCTGTCCGAGCTCCTCGTCCAGATCGACGCCGCTCAGGGTCGCTTCTTTGGTGGCAATGGATGTGCCGAGTTCGGCCTGATATTCGTAGGCGGCCTGAGCATTGCTGGTTTGAGTGGCAATGTTGCCGACAAAGGTCGAAGCGTAGTTTGCCAGTGTTGTCTGCGTTTGGGCGATTGTTCCCGATTGTTTGAAATCGTAAGAAGTGTCAAACACTTTGCTCATGGCCGCAGCAACGTCGTTGGCCGCCGCGTTCAGCGAGTATTGTCCGGTAGACGAACTGTAAATGGGCGTACTGCCGCTGATGCGATCAGGGTTGGTTTTGAGGTCTTCCCGGACGTCAATCTCCATTGCCAGACCTGCGTCGGAAGGTTCAAGTCCGAGACGTCCGAGCAGGTTGTCGCCCTGCAGTTCCGAGATCTCAAGCTGACCGCCGCTTAAGTCTTCGATGCGCAGCATATAACCGTTTCCGTTGGGAACCAGTGAGGCGCGGATTGAGCCTTTGAAAGCCTGATTGCTGTTAATAGAATTGACGATGTCGCTCAGGGAATCGTTCGGTGTAACCGTAATCGTGCCGAAATTCATGCCGTTGACTTCATTCGAAAAACTGATGATCGAAATGTCGTTAATTCCGAGGTTGGCGTTATACGGCAGAACCTTTGAATCATAAGTCGAATCATAACCGTCGTCGACAAAAAAGTCGTTCATTCCGAAAAAGTTGGAGAAGCCCTCGGTTGAAGTGTCATACTGGCCGTCGGCGTTGTTGTCAAAACGGATTGTGACATTTTTCTTGTCGGAGCCTGCGGTCGAGCTGGCTTCGTCAAGAATGCTCAGGCCGTATTCGCTGTTGCCGGTGTCCATTACTATTTTGCCTTCCTGCGTCATATAGACTTTGGCTTGCGGCAGATCGGCTCCGGTCGGGGAGGTCATCCAGTTTTGGATTGTTTCCATCATGTCGGAGATTGTGCCGTTTCCGAAGCCGAGTTCGTCGACCAGCGTCGTGGTGGCAACCTGTTTGCCGTCCTTGTCGAAAATGCTCAGACGAACGTCGCCGTTTTCAATGGAAATTCCTTGCGGATAGGTGTCCGCCGCCGGATTGTTCCTGTTTTGGATAAAAGTCTTTGTACCGGTCAGGACGTCAGGGGTGTTCGGATAGGCCGTCCCCTGATTATGAACCAGATTAATCTGGTCTTTAAGAGCAGCGGAAAGTTCATCCAACTGCGTTTGCAACGAAGACAGGGTCTCGTCGCGGATTTCGATAAGGCCTTTGAGTTCTCCGTTTTTAATGCTTTGCGTAATGTCTTTGTTGTCAATGTAAATACCGCCGATACCGCCGCTGGCGTAAGTCGTCGTCGGGTTGGTCCGGGCGACGCCGCTGTGTGAAAGCTTGTGCGGATCGTTGTCGACCAGGGTAACGCCGCTGGTGGTCTGTACGACAACCGCGCCGCTTTCACGCTTAAAGTAGGAGATGTCGATGTACTGGCTCAGTTCGCGCAAAGCCTGATCCCGCTGATCTTCCAAATCGGCACGGCCGTCATAACCGAGAATATCGTATTTGACGATCTCGTCGTTCAGATTGTCAATCTTGTCAAGCAGCGTGTTAATGCTGTCGACGTCGGCGGCAATTTGGGTATCGGCCTGTCCGCGCAGGCTTTGCAGCTCGTTTGAAAGCTGATTCAGCCTTTCGGTAATCGCCATAGCCTGATTCAAAAGGTTGTATTTGCTGGCCGAAGAAGTGACATCATTGGCAAATGTCGCAAAAGCGCTCTGCAGCGTGGAAACGTTGGCGGCAATGGAGTTGTTGCCCTGCGGCGTGCCGAGCAGTGTTTCGGCTTTGCTCAGATAATCATATTTTGCCGATTGACCGGCGCCGAGAGAGTTGGTTGCCAGATAACTTTTCAACAATCCTTCGTCAACCAGGCGCTGCGATTGCGAAACGTTGACGCCGAGCGGGTTGCCGTTGGATATGACATTGGACTGCGCCGCCGTTTTGCGGGTATAGCCGACGGTATCGACGTTGGCAATGTTGCGGCTGATCAGGTCAAGCTGCGACTGTGCCGCTTTCATGCCGGTCAAAGAAGTTGATAATCCGCTGATAAGTGCCATTTTTCTTCCCCTTTACAATGTTCTGTTTATGGCCAGGGCATTTTTGTTGTTATCCTGAGGAGAATAAGTGCCGCGCGAGCCATAAGAGGTTGCATTACGGTTATTGTTCATTTTGGCAACGCCGATGATTGTGTCCATAACGGTTTTGCTGGCTTCCATTCTGGTTTTGAGCAGCATTTCGTTTTCTTTGAGCTGTGCATCGAGTGTCATTGACAAATCGCGGAGACTTTGCTTGCTTTCGTCGTCGAGAGCCTCAAGAACCTGATGGTTTTTGATAAAATAGGCGCTGATGGAACGATACGCGGAAACAAGTTTTGTCTTTTGTTCAAACATGGAACTGACGGCCGCGGTGTCAAAAGCGCGCAACGCCGCGTTTTCGGCCTGCAAAAAGTCGACAAAGCCGCCGACAATCTGTCGGAGTTCTTCTACTTTGGAGTTGTTTTCCCGTGCGTGCAATTCTTCCATTGTCGTCACCTTTCCTAAGCTCTTTCAATATATCCGTTGTCGGACATTTCCTGCATTTCGAGGATTGTGCGCATAACCTGATCCTGAACGCCGATTCCTCCGAGTTTGGTCATTTCTTTGCCGTATTCGTCCAGTAACAGGGAACGATACATTTTTTCGGCCTCACCGCCGCCGAACATACCGTCGGTTGAAACGCCGTCGAACATGCTTTCCATCATCCGCGTCAGGAAAAACGCCTCAAAGTCCTGCGCCGCAGCCTTGGCCTTAAGTTCGTCCGTTTCTTTGGCGTTCATCTGCGGTGCCTGAGACGTCAGGCCGTAGAATGAATTGTTCAATGCGGTTATGCCTGTGTTCAGTCCGACCATCTTAAATCACCTCTATTTCTGCCTGCAGGGCGCCGCTGGCTTTGATTGCCTGCAAAATACTGATGAGATCGCGCGGGGTGACGCCGAGAGCATTGAGGCCGTCAACCAGCTCCTGCAGATTAATGCCGGTGTCGACCACAGTCAACTTGGCGTCAACGCCTTCGTTGATGTCAACCACCGAAGTTGCGCCGGTAATCGTCTCGCCGTTGCTGAACGGCAGCGGTTGCGAAACAAAGGGAACGTCGGTGATCTTGATTGTCAGGTTGCCTTGCGCAATCGCCAGCCGGTTAATTTTTACTTCTTTACCGATAACGACGATTCCGGAACTTTCGTCAATAACGACGCGCGCCAGCTGGTCGGGTTGAATTTGCAGTTGTTCGACTTTGGTCATGAGATCAACGATTTTTCCGTTATAATTCTTCGGTACGTCAAGAACTACGGTGCCGGGATCCGTCGCTTTGGCGGCGGTTGTTCCCATCATCGCGTTGATGGCGTCGGAAATCCGGCGCGCGGTGGTAAAATCAGGGTTGCGCAAAGCGATGTTGATGCTTCTTAAACTTTCAAGTTCAAAGGCAATCTCGTTTTCGATAATGGCACCGCCCGGAATCCGTCCCGAGGTCGGTACGCCTTTTGTAACGGAGGAGCCGGTAGATTTGGCAGAAGTTCCGCTGACGGCAATCGGTCCCTGAGCCACGGCATAAACTTCGCCGTTGGCACCGACCAGAGGCGTTACGACCAGAGTTCCGCCCTGCAGGTTTTTGGCGTCGCCCAAGGCGCTGACCATAACGTCGATACGGCTGCCCTGTTTGGCAAACGGCGGCAGGTTGGCGGTGACCATGACGGCGGCGATGTTTTTGGCCTTGATCTGACCGCCGCGCGCGTTGATGCCGATTTTGTCAAGCATTGAGATCAGGCTTTCTTTGGTAAAATCGATGGATTTGATGTTGTCGCCGGTGCCGTTCAGGCCGACGACCAGACCGTAACCGACCAGTTGGTTGTCGCGGATACCTTCAAAGTCGGCAATATCTTTAATGCGCGAGACGGCATAAGCGTTTTCGGCGCTGCATAAAAAAAGTGCTCCGGCAAGCGCCAAAACGGCTGTTTTTATAGACTTTTGAACTATCATAACGCAATAACCCTCATATTCGGACAGTTAAACTTACATGTTTATATGCAAATTGCGTGCCAAATTATGAGGGCTAAGCTTAAGGCGTCATTCAGAGATTTTTTGCGACTTCTTCGTGATCGCTGAAATGGTGAATCCGACCGTTGATATACTGGCCCGTTTCGTGTCCCTTTCCGGCCAGAATCAAAATGTCTCCGGGCAACAGGGCATCCATGGCGGTCTTTATTGCCAGTGCGCGGTCGCCGATATTGATACCGCGCGGGCAGGCGGTCATAATCTGACTGCGGATGTTTTCGGCGTTTTCGGTGCGCGGATTGTCGTCGGTGACGTAAACAATGTCGGCCAGATCGTTGGCAAGCTTGCCCATTATCGGACGTTTGCCGGCGTCACGGTCGCCGCCGCAGCCGAACAAGACCGCCAGTCGTCCCCGCGTATGCGGACGCAGCGCGCGGATAACGTTTTCGAGCGCGTCGGGGGTATGGGCGTAGTCAATGTAAACCGCCGCGCCGTTTTTCTGCCCGGCCAGTTCAAGTCTTCCTTTGGCGCCGCGGATTTTGACGATATGTTTTAAGACTTCCTCCGGTTGTTGGGTATCTTCGACGAGCATGCCGAGCGCGCATAGCACGTTCATCGCCTGAAACTCGCCCGAGAGCGGAATTTCCAAAGTGATTTTGCGGCCGTAAAATTCAAGCTCGAGCTTTTGACCGTGAGGCAGCGGTTCGTTTTTAAGCAGTCGCAGCTCATTGCCGCGGCGGCCGTAACTGACGACGCGCCTGCCGCTTTCCAGACAAACTTTGCGGATGGTCTCAAAACAGTCTATGTCGGCGTTCAAAACGGCGGTGCCGCCGTCTTTAAGGGTTTCGCGGAACAAAATAAGCTTGGCTTCAAGATAGTTTTCGAAAGTTTTGTGATAATCAAGATGGTCGCGGGTGAGATTGGTAAAGCCCGCAACTTCGCAACGGATGCCGCCGAGGCGGTATTGGCACAGGCCGTGGCTGGATGCCTCCATAACGACGTATTGATAGTTTTCGTCGTATAACTCGCGCAGCTCGCGCTGGATAACCACGGCGTTCGGCGTAGTGTTGGGCGAGGGGATCGGTTCCTTGTTGCCTTTTATCAGGCCGAGCGTGCCGGTGCTGGCGGCTTTCTTGCCCATCATGGTCAGAACCTGACGGACAAAATCGGCGATTGAGGTTTTGCCGTTGGTGCCGGTAACGGCCATGATGTGCGGCGGCGTATGTTCGTAAAAGCGGGCGGCTGCCAGCGCAAAATCTTTGGCGGCGTTATTTGAGCGGACGACCGTGACGCTTTCCGGAAAGGCAAATCGGCAATCCGCGGGAACCAGAAAAGCGGTTGCTCCGTTGTCGAGGGCGCTTTGCAGATATTGGTCGCCGTTAAGCGAACCGAACAGAAAGCAGGGTTTGATTTCGCGGGAGTCTGCCGACAGGCCGTTGATTTCGCGATTGTCGGAGCTGTTTGTAATTTGGCTGAGTTTCATAAAAACATCCTTTCAGGTAAGAATGCCGCAAGTTTAAACCAAATCTCTAAAAAAGTATTTAATTTTGGTTATTTAATTTTTAATAATTTGTCTTCTAATATAAAGTTCGAGACCATTTGCGGAGAAAAGACATGAAGATTCTGCCCTTGTTGAGCCTGTTCGGGGTTTTGGCCGCCGGCGTTGCCGCCGCCAAGCCGGCCGAAATGTATCTCTATTACAATTCCCACAGTCCGAGCCTTTATGAAATAAACGTCAAAGAAGCTGAAGTTGCCAAAGTTTTTGACGATATTTTCGGACCGGCGTCTGAAGAATTGCCGTTGCAGGTGCAGTATGCCGATTTTTATGTTTCGCACTATCCTGATGACAGTTATGTCTTCATACTTAATGCGCCCTACGGCTGCGGGCAGCTCGGCTGCGCCGCGGAAGTCTATCGGCGCGATGCCGGCGGCGATTTGCAACCTGCCGGGGAAGACGTTCTGCCGGTCAAGTGCAAAGAACATGCGGACGACAAGCTGATTTGCATCAACGGCGGCTATAAGCCGAAACTGCCGGTCAGGGCAAAGCCGAAAGGCCCGGTGCATTATCCGGCGCCGCAGCGGAATTAAGTCGGCCATGTGGGCACGGGAAGCGGTTTTTTATCATATCTATCCTTTAGGATTTTGCGGTGCGCCCAAGTACAATGATTTTAGCTGCGCGCCGACCGGACGGCTGTCAAAAATCATCGACTGGCTGCCGCATCTGCTGGAACAGAAGATAAATGCCGTTTATCTCGGGCCGGTTTTTGAATCTTCCGCTCACGGATACGATACCAAAGATTATTTTACGGTTGACCGCCGTCTCGGTACCAACGCCGATTTGGCCGAGGTTGTCCGCATCCTGCACAAAAACGGCGTCCGCGTCATTCTGGACGGTGTTTTCAATCATGTCGGACGCGATTTCTTTGCCTTTGCCGACGTGCGGGAAAAACGCGAAACTTCCGCATATTGCGACTGGTTCAAATTGGACTTTTCCAAAGACAATCATTATCGCGACGGATTTTGCTACGACGGCTGGGACGGTTGCGACGACATTGTCAAACTTAATCTCAAAAACAGGGAGCTTCGCGCTCATCTGCTTGCCGCCGTGGCTTTTTGGATAAAAGAATTTGACATTGACGGTCTGCGTCTGGATGTTGCCGGTTATCTCAACCGCAAGTTTCTGCGCCTGCTGCATCAGACCTGTCTGGGGCTAAAGCCTGATTTTTGGCTGATGGGTGAAATGGTCTTCGGCAACTACAAGAAAATTATCAATGCCGACATGTTGCACGGCGTTACCAACTATGAGCTTTACAAGGCGCTGCATTCAAGCTGCAACCGGCACGACCTCGGCGAGCTGAGCGTGGCGCTGAATCGTCAGTTTAATCGCGATGTCGGAGTGTATAAGGACTTGCCGCTCTATTCGTTTCTCGATAATCACGACGTGTCGCGGATTGCCACCGTCGTCAAAAACAAGTCGTTGCTCAAAGTGCTGTATGGCTTGTTGTTGACCTTGCCGGGAGTTCCGTCCGTTTACTATGGCAGCGAGTGGGGCTGGGAAGGGGATCGCGGTGCCGGTGACGAGCAGGTGCGCCCGTGTCCGCAACTGCAGGAAAGCAATGATTTGTCGTCGCATATTGCATGGTGGACTGATTTCCGGCGCAAAACGCCGGCTCTGCAACGGGGAGAATATGTCGAATATTATGTCTCTGCCGATATTTTGGTTTTTGCGCGCCGGATCGCCGAACAGGAAGTCGTCGTCGGCGTCAATATTGGACAAATAAATGAAGAATATGAACTGGTTGGGGTCAGACATCATCTTCCGCCGGAAAGTATCAGCCTTTTAAAGTATTAGGACAGAATAAAAAAAAGATAAATAATATATTGCATTTTTAAAAATAATTGATATATTAAACAAAAATTAGCGAAAATTTACAAAACATCAATTTTAAATGTTAGGAAAACTCATGAAGAAACTCGTTCTTTTGTCCGCCGTTTTAGCTTTGTCAGCTTGCGCCTGCATGGATTCTGATGAAGAAACGGCCGATCCTGTCGTTTATAAAACCGCCGAACCCAAAGATATGAACTGCGATTATTTTGACGGCAAAACCTGTTATCGTTATGTCCGCCGCACCCGCCAGATTGTTGCGCCGGCTCCGGTCGTCCGCTATCGCGAAGTTGCCCGTCCGTGCCCGCAGATGCAGTATGTTCCCGCGCCGGTTGTCGTTCCTGCGCCGGCTCCGGTAGCCGTTGCTGCTCCTTGTGCCGCGTCTCCCTGCGTTTCTGCGGATTGTTGCACACCAAAAGTCAGCGAAACCCGCGAACCGGTTGAAGTTACTTACAAGAAAACGACCTATACCACGGTTTATGAACCCAAGACTACGACCAGCGTGAATTACGAAAAAGTTCCCGTAAACGCTTCTCAAAGCGTTCAGCCCGTCCAACCTCAGATTCAGGTCGTTCAGCCGCAAGTTCAGGTTGTCCGGTCTCAGACTGTTCCGGTAGAGGTCAAAACCGTGGCTCAGCCCCAACCGCAGGTAACCGTTTCGGCCAAACCCGCCGAATACGTGGAATATGAGGGTGACGAAGATATTCTCCTCAATGTTAAATAATTAATTTTCGTTGTCAGTAAGAGAAGCCCTTTTGTGAACTGTCATCCGCAAATTGGACAGTTAATGAAAGGGCTTTGTTGTTAATAAAATTAATTAAAGTGATCTCCTCTCCGGGACTTTTTTACTGTCCAATTTCCGGGGGACAGTTCACATTACCCACTGGTGTTCGCGTCTTTCTCGATTTGCATTCTATCGTCTTTATGGTCATTTTCTTTGCCGAGCAGACACAAAAAACAGCGTTATCCAAAGATAACGCTGTTAAATTTTAGATGAATTCAAAGAAAGCTACCGCTACGCGGCCATCGTAGTAGGTACCGGTCTTACTGTTCCATTTATTGAGGCCAACACTCAGATCGAAACAATAGGCAGTGTAGGAACCATACCCCTCAGAGCACCAAATGCATCCCCGATAATCGTCGGCTTCAATGTCGTTTTCTTTCAAAACTGCAACCGTTGCCTCAAATTTTGCTTTTTCCGTACGGCCCCAATATTCTTCCAAAATATATCTGGACGGCAGAAATCCGGGGATGCCATGAAAACGCATCTTTTCGGCAAAATTTTTGGTTTTCTCCCATGTGACCGAGGAAACATTGTTTCCCGAACCGCATTTCAAGGCAACCATCGCGCCGGATGTCAGCCGAATGCCCCAAAGTTCGTCTTTGCGGCTCAAATCCAGTCCGTTCAATACTTCAAATTCATTTTCCCGACGATAAACCAAAGGAAGAGCTGTTTTTTCAAACCAATGCAATAGAAATTTTCTCTATTTTATCAAAAAACATTGTGCCATCTTGTGAAAGTCACTCCAAATACAAGCGGTACAGTCCTTACTTGTTGCTTTTTATAATGTCCATCCAGTCCTTGTGCGGGCGGAAAATATCACTCTCTGGTAGATTAATCCCAAACCGCCAGATATTATTTTCTATCAGATATAAAGCGTCATGCAAGCAAAAATCCCGCCATCCAATCTCTCAAACGCCATTATTTCCTAAGTCTTAGCGCACAAAAAAACTCCGTATTCCTACGGAGTTTTTCATAAATGGTGAGCTCGGGCTGGAGGCAAAAATCGCCAAAAGTACTTGGCGATTTTCACGACAGGCGACAGTTCGTTAATTTGCGACTTTGCGACAGCAAACAAAGCAAATGTTACAAACGGAGTGACCGCAGCGGAGTTGCCGCGCGCACGAAGCGCAAGGCATACGAAGCCAGAGGTTCGGAACCCGCCCAAGAGGGCAAGCCCAAGCGCCGCCCGATTGGCAGAAACAAAAAAAACTCATACCGAAAAGTATGAGTCTTTCATTATTGGTGAGCTCGGGCGGGTTCGAACCGCCGACCCTTTGATTAAAAGTCAAATGCTCTACCGACTGAGCTACGAGCCCTCATCAAAATAACGAGGCTATGTATAGAAGATAAAAAACCGTAAGTCAACTAAAAAAATAAAAAAAGTTAAAAAAGTGAAAAATGTAGTGTATTTGTTAATAATTATATGCTAGCATCATGTCAAAGTTAAGTGGTTATACCAGATAATGAGGTTGATATGGATAACAAATTGAACAATTCGGAAAGTGCAGAAGGCACGTACGACATTCTCCAAAATGCCGCCGGAGATATTCTCGTTATGATCAGACAGCGTCGCGGCGGTCCCGAGAATCCCCGCTTTGTTTATGACGGCGGCGAAACGGCGTTGCTTTATCGGAGCCGGGAAAGCTCGGTCTTTTTGAGCGGCATAAACGATGACGCGCGTTCTCCGCTTAAAGCTGCTGACGAAATTCTTGTGGCTGAGATTGACGGCGAAGAAGTTGCGCGAGAGTATCTTGTTCCCGTGCGTATTGTTCGTGATTTGAAAGCGGTTTTGAGCTGATTTTATGCACACGCTATACTCGTAAATGCTGATAAGGGCTTTAAAAGCCCTTATTTTTTGTTATATTGGCTCGTAAATAACGGATGGACACTGCTGATGATTCTACAATTATTCCTGGGATTGGTCTTAATTGCCCTGCTGTTTTTTATTATCGGGAAGGAAAAACGCCGCCGTGTTTGGTCGGTTTTGCTGTTCGGCGCCGTTCTGGGGCTTCTTTATGTTTTCTTTGAACAGATAAACGCCATCGGCATCAGCAATGTTATGTATGACTGGATACCGCATCGCACGTTGCATGCCAATCTGAGTTTTGTACCGGCCGGGCAGACTTCGGCCTGCTTGCGGGTGATGAGTTTGTGTCTGGCCGCGTTGATTTATCTTAACATCATTTACCGGCGGGAAGAGTATTCTCTTTACATTAATAACTTTATTCTGCTGAACTTCGCGGCGCTGATTATTCTGTTGTCCGCACAGGATATGGTTCAGTTGATGATCGGAAGTTGTTGCTTTACGATTATCGGTTTTTATCTGATTAATGATGTGGAGGCCAAAACTAAATTTATTTTCTATAATTTTTTGGCCGAACTGGCAATATTTACGTCTTTGGCAGTCGTATACGCCGATTTGGACACTGCATCACTTTCAGCGTTGTCCAAATATCTGAAGGGCGGTCATCATAAGGATCTGGTTTCCATGCTGCTGCTCGGCGCCGTTTTTACCAAGTGCGGCATGTTTTTGTTTCAAAATCAGTTGATCGGTCTCAAACGCTTGACCTTGAATCGCCTGATGACCGTTGCGTTGTTCTCTGCGCCGTTATCCGGTGTTATCGTTTTTGCTCGGTTGTTTCCGCTGATACGGGTTTCGGAACATGCTGCGCCGGTTTTTGCCCTGATTGTCGGTATATCCGCTTTGTGGGCCTTTTGCGGCGCGTTGCTGGCAGACAGTCTGAAAGCCAAAATATTATATCTGAATATGCTGTTTTATGCTTTCGTCTTGCAGCAGATGTGGGACAATGGCGCAATCTTTTTTGACAAGTTGCTTTATCTTTATCCGTCGATTCTCGGTGTTTTCATCTCTTTCTTATTTGTCAGCGTTTCGGCTTCGGATGAGAATCGGCTTTCGCAAATGGGCGGTTTTGCGCGTCGTCTGTGGCTTGATCTGGCTTTGGCTCTGGCAGCCGTTTTTGTCTTTATAGGTGTTTTTGCCAACAGGTTTGATATGTCACCCGCGTGGGCATTCCCTGTTGCTTTCCTCGGCATCTGCGCCGTTATTGTTCACGGAGCGTTTCTGGGGCAAAGCCGAGCCGATGAACGGGTAGAAGCTTTGCTGAAAAATGTCGGATTTTGGTACTGGCTGCCGTATGCCGCGGCTTTGGGCTGGTTTATCGGCCGCTTCGGGTTATGGAGACAGGGAACGGTTTGGGCGGCGTTTGGCGTCTTTGTCCTGCTGACGGTGTCGGTGCCGGTTCGACCGTTCTTAAAACTGGCCGCTGCGGAGCGGTTGCAAAACGGAGATTTTCTTCACCGCGTTTATCTGTTGGGCCTAATCATGCCGTTGCGCTTGTTGGGACGGGTCTTGTGGCTGGCGATCGATTTTGTGGTAATCGAGCGCAGTATTATCGGTTCAATCTCGCATTCGACGGCTTTTGTGGCGCGCTTTTTGCAAAAAATACAAAATACGTGCTGGATTAATTATCTGATGATGGCGCTTTTCGGAATGGCTGTCATTCTGTTGAATTTGGGGTGGTATTACCATGGATAGTCCTTTCGCCTTGTTGTCGCTGATTGTGGCCGTTCCGTTTTGCGGAATGCTGTTTGTCCTGAGTTCGAAAGATGCCGAAGACGCGCTTCCGGGGCGAAACGCTTTCAACGTTTGCGTTTTTACGATTATTTCCAATATCATTCTGATTTGGCGTATTTTTATGCTTCTTAACGAAAAATCGGCTTCGTTACAGCTGATTGAACGCTTCAACTGGCTCAATACGCCGGATATCAACATTGTGCTGGGAGTGGATGTTTTTTCGCTTTTGTTGGTTTTGGCCGTTCATCTTGCGGTCTTAATCGGAGTGTTCGGCGTTTCGGACAATACTTTCCGCCAAAAGTCGCTGTTGGTGCTTACTTTGCTTTTTCTGAGTATGATAACGGGTTTTCTGGTAGCTGCCGATATTTTTTCTTTTTATATCTTTTTCGAGGCAATGTTGCTGCCGTTGTTCATGATTATCGGTATGTTCGGAGAAGTCAGAAAGCAGGGGTTGATTAACCGCTTTTTTCTCTATAATTTCGTTGGCGCGATAATCTTGTTCAGTGCCACGATGCTGATTTTTTACCACAGCGGCAGCACCATGTTGGCGGATGTCGGCAGAATCGCGTTTCCGGCGCCGCTGCGGTATTATATCTGGGGCGCGGTTTGTTTGTCTTTTGTGTCGCGGATTCCGATATGGCCGTTTCATTATTGGATTTCTTCAATTAATTCGGGCATCCGCAATCCGCTGGCTTTCATCATCACTGCGCTGCTGCCGCTGACCTCGATTTACGGTTTTATACGTTTTCTTCCGGTCAGACTGTTGCCGGAACTGGACGATTATATCATGTATGGCGAGATTATTGCGGTTGTCACGATGTTGTTTATCGCTCTGATCGGTTTTACCAACCGCGATTATCAGTATAAGATATTCGCCTATGTGACGGTTTATTATATTTTGTATCTGCTCGGCGTTTTTGTAAATGACGAGCTGATAATGACAAGCATAGGCTATTCTTTGTTTTGCTTCTTGATTATCATGGCCTCTCTGGAAGTCGTATCAGGGTATATCTATCATAAAGAGCAGGAGGCGCAGTGCGTTTCCAACGGTTTTTTGTGTCGTGTCAAGCGTCTGTCTTTTATTTATTCTTTTATAACGGTGGCCGCGGTCGGCCTGCCGGTTTCGGCGGTGTTTGTCAATAACTTTCTGATTTTGTCGCGGCTGCTGAGTTTCAATGTTAAAATGGGCTTTTTGCTGGTTTTGTCGCTGGCTTTTGTCGGCGTGACGCTGCTTCAGGAGCTTCTGCGTCTCCGGCGTGACGACAAAGAATGCCGGCTCGGCAAAAACGATGATGTTTCCAAGCCGTTTTTTGCCTTTATGCTGTTTGTCATATTTGTTCTGCTGATGTCGTTTGTCAAACCTCTGTGGTTTGTGGCGTCGGCCTGAGGAAAAGAAAATGCTGCAAAATTGGTTTATAATGTCTCCCGAATTGTCGTTGCTGGCCTATCTGCCGGTTGCGTTTCTGATAAACAGGTTTCGTCAAGAGAAAACCGCCAAAACATTTTTCACGCTCAGCAAGATTTTTCTGTTGTTTACGCTTGTAACGACGGTCGTCTTCTATAATCAAAGTCCGCTTCGACCCTGGCTCCAAAACACGTCGTATTCGACATTGTTCAAAACCTTGGTTTATATCGTTTCTTTGACTTGGTTTTATCTTTCTTCCAAATGGTTCCTGAACAAGAATCGTTCCTCTTACCGCTTTTATACGCTCGGCATGTGGACGCTTTTTTTGTTCAGTATGCTGATGTCGGCGCGGCATCTTTTGGTGCTTGCTGTGGTTTTGCCGTTGCTGGGACTTTCGGCGCGCGCTTTTATCCTGATGCACTGGGATGAGGAAAAGGTTGCGCCCGTCGGCCGGTTATACGGCATTTTTGCGGCGTTGTTCAGTCTGTTGTTGTGGGGCGGTGCCGCGGTGCTGCACTGGCGGTTCGGCAGTCTGGATTATGTTTCTTTGCAACAGGCCTTCGGCGCCGGAGCGGCAAAGGATTTTTATGCGCTGTCCGGCGCTTGTCTGGTCTTGTCGGCGGTTTTGTTTATGCTGGCGGCAGCGCCGTTTCATTTTTGGTTTGTCGGCGTCATGAGCCGCGCAACGTTGCCTGTCTGCGGCATCTTTACGTTGATTGCTCCGGTTGCCTGGCTGTTTTGCCTGATTGTCTTGTCGGCTAAGGCGTTTTTGGGGGTAGTGCCTCTGCTGCATGGCATTTTTCTTGCTTTTGCTGTCATTTCTTTGTTTATCGGCGCTTTCTCGGCCAACGGACAGACGAATATCCGCCGTCTGTTTGCTTTTGTCGGCGTTTATAATACCGGATTTTTGCTTTTTGGGCTGATAAATTTCAACAACGATTCGATTATGAGCGTTTTCTCCTATGAACTGATTTATGTTTTGGCGATGATCGGCGTTTATACCGTCTTTCTCGGTCTCAAGAGCAAGGGCGAATATCTGAGCGATGTCGGTGAAATAGTCGGTTTGTCGCATGTTAAGCCATATATCTCGGCTGCTTTTCTGGTCTTTATGTTTTCGTTGATGGGAATGCCGCCGATGTTGGGCTTTCTGGGGCGGCTGGCCGTTGTCAACGTACTGGTGACTTCTGAGCAGTGGGGGGAGGTCTGTATTTTGTTGATTTCGGTTTTGTTTATGGCCAATGCGTTTTTGAACATTATTCGCACGATTTATTTCGAACCGCTCAAAAACACTTTTGACCGTACCGACAAATCCATTTATATCAGTTTGTTTGTCAATCTGGTGCTGGTTATTATTTCGATATTAAATCCGGCTTATGTTTTGCTCGGAGCCGAAACCGTGCTCAAAGGAGTGTTTTAAATGGAAGAAGAGGAACGCTGGCATATTTTGCGTTATGAAGAAGTCGTCTCAACCAACGATACGGCCAAAATCTTGAGCGCCGAACCGCCGGCGCGTCGTTTTGTGGTAACGGCGCGGCGGCAGACGTCCGGCCGCGCCCGCCGCGGGCGCAGCTGGCAGAGTTTAAACGGCAATTTGTTTCTGTCGCAGGCTTTCCCGTTGGAACTGCATTATTTGAACGATGCGGTGTTTTTGGTCTCGCTCAGCCTTTGCGAAGCGGTCGCCGCCTTTGCGCCGCGGGGGCAGGTTAGCCTGAAATGGCCAAATGACGTTTTGATCGAAAATCAAAAGATTTCGGGAATTTTGCTTGAAAAGGGCGAAAATGAGTATATAATCGCCGGCATTGGAGTAAATATTGCATCTGCCCCGCAGGCGCGGGAATCGTTGTTATACCCGGCGGCCGCTTTGGCGGATTTCGGTGTGCGGACGGATTGCCTGAAATTTTTGGAAGCCTATCTTCACGCGTTTGACAGAAATTTTAGCCTTTGGCGGCAGCAGGGCTTCAAGCCTGTTCGCGAAAAATGGCTGTCGCATGCCAAGGGCTTGCACGGGGAGATTGTCGTCAATCTTGAAAAACGGCGTGAAACCGGAATTTTTGACGGCCTTTCCGAAAACGGGGCGTTGTTGCTTCGGCAGAGGGACAAGATTGTTCCGATTTTGGCCGGAGACATATTTTATAAAGAGGAAGAAGAGAATTAATGAATGAAATAAGTGAGCGGGAAAAGCCTGCGCCGTTTAATAAAGAAGGAATTTATTTTATCGCTTTGGGCGGTGCCGAGGAAGTCGGTTTTAACATGTATGCCTATATTGTCGACGGCAAAATTATCGTGGTTGACTGCGGCTACGGTTTCCTGAATGACGACTACCCGGGAATAGAGCTTGGTTATGCGGATCCGACGTTTCTTGAAACCTGTCGGGAAGACATTGAAGCGATTTTTATCTCTCATTCGCACGAAGATCATTTCGGCGCCATAGCGCAAGTTTGGCCGCGCCTGAAATGTCCGGTTTACGCGGCTGATTTTACGCTCGGACATATTTGCCACCGTTTGCGCGAATATAAGCTGGAAAACGATGTGGAACTGCATTCGGTTAACCAAAACCGCATTGTCAGATTGCAGAATTTTGAGGTTGAATTTGTGCCGGTCGTGCATTCGCTGCCCGACAATGCCGTGTTGATGATCCGCACGAAATACGGCAACATTGTCCACGGCACCGACTGGCGCCTGGATGACGGCAGAATGTCGTTTATGCCCACAGATTACAAACGCCTGGAACAAATTGCCGCCGAGGGCATTGATTTGTATGTCGGCGATTCAACCAATATGGCGCACGAAATCTCCGGGCCGTCGGAAAGTGAAATTCGCAAAAATCTGATCGAATTGGTACCGCGGTACAAAAATACGCTGGTCGCCACGTGCTTCGCTTCAAATATTGCGCGTCTGGAAAGCCTGATTCTGGCAGCCCATGCGGCAGATCGCACGCCGGTTATCGCCGGGATGAGCATGATTCAAAATATCAACATTGCCAAAGAATGCGGCTATCTGCCGGATCTGCCGCCTTATGTCGAAGCCAAACAGGCGATGGATATTCCTCTCGACAAAATGCTCTACATCTGCTCCGGTTCGCAGGCCAATTATCGCAGTGGCCTGACCAGAATTGTCAACGGCGAAAACAAAAATCTTATTCTCGGCAAGGGCGATGCGATTATCTTTTCGTCGCAGATTATTCCGGGCAATGAAGAAAAAATCGAACGTATGCAGGAAAAACTGCGCGATGCCGGCGTTGAGGTCATTTCCAGCGAGGAATATCCGGTTCACACTTCCGGCCATGCTTGCAAAGACGACATTAAGAAAATGTACGGAATATTAAAGCCCAAAATGGTTTTGCCGGTTCACGGCGACAAGCGCAACATTCGTGCGCAAAAGCGTTTTGCTCTGGAATGCGGCGTCAAAGACGTGGTGCTGGCCAGAAACGGCGACGTTGTTTTTCTCAAAGACGGCAAAGCCGAATGTGTCGGCGAGGTTCCGACCTGCCTGCTCGGCGTTGACCGCAACCAGATTACGCCGCTCAATTCGCAGCTGATAAAGAACCGTAAGCGGATTGCTTTTAACTGCAGCCTTTTTATCAGCATTGTTTTCGACGAGAATTGGCAGCTTGAAGATTTACAGCTCTCGTCAATCGACATTCTGGAAGAAAACGCGTTTATGGAATTGCGCGACAGCGTACTTGAACATGTGCGTTCTGAGATACCCGAAATTGTCGTCAGACACGACCGTCGCCCCAAACAGGTGCAGGAATATATCAATGCCGCCATTCGCAAAGAGATATTCAAAAAGACAGGTATAAAACCGGTTGTGTTCTCGCATTTTTACAAACGCGGCGCAAATGCTGCGGATTGTGATTCGGAGGCTATGGCTCGACCGGCAGATATATCGTAAACGTTGTTCCTGAATATGCGTTGGAACTGACTGTCAGATTTCCGTTATGGCGGATGATGATGTGCTTTGCGATCGAAAGGCCGAGGCCGGTGCCTTTGATATTGAGGTCTTTGTGTTCCTGCATCCGATAAAAACGCTCGGTCAGCCGCGCCAGTTTGTCGGCTTCGATTTTAGGTCCTTTGTTGTTGACGGAGACGACAACCGCTTCTCCCTGCGAAATCTTAAAACTTTTTGAAGGCGGAATACTGTCGCTGCGGCTGACCTTGATGGTGACGTCGGTATCTGCCAGTCCGTATTTGACGGCGTTGTCTGTCAGGTTTTGGATCACTTGCTTAATCAATGGCTTGTCGGCGGTAATAACCGGAATTTCTTCATTGCAGACAACTTTTATTTTGATGTTGCGCTCGGCTGCTTTCATTGTCAGGGCTTCGGCGACGTCTTCCGCAATCGGCAGGACTTCGACTTTGTCTTCCGGCCGCTGCTCTTGTTTGAGTTCAATCCGCGAAAGCGACAGCAGGTCTTCAATCAGGGATGACATGTAATCGGCCTGGTCGCGCATAATGCCCAAAAACCTGTCCTGAGCTTCCGTATCGCCTTTGGCGGTCGTCTGCAGCGTCTCGATAAAACCGGAAAGGATTGCCAGCGGCGTGCGCAGTTCATGGCTGGCGTTGGCCACAAAGTCAGACTGCATTTTTTCGATTTTCAGCGACTTGGTCAGGTCATAGACCGAAACCACGGCCACGGCTTTTCCTTTGGACAGCCACGGCAGCTGTTTGATATGGGCGTAGAGTTTTTGTTCGGTCGGTTTTTTAACGTAAAAGATCAGGTTTTCGGATTTGCTTTCTTTTTGAATAACTCTTTTGACGGCGTTGATAAAATTGTTGGAATCAAAAATCTTCTCGATATTTTTGCTGGTGATGTTTTTGCCGAAGCTGGTACGGGCCGAAAGGTTGGCGCCCAGAATATTGCCCGAGCGGTCAATCATCATAATCGGATCGGGCAGGGAGTCCAGCACCGCGGTATCCGAGATTGTCTGAGCTTCGAGCTTGTCGGTTTTCTGTGCCCAGAAACGATGCATGGTGTTGACGGCTTCGACAATGTCTTTGGCGTCTTCTTCGGAGAGTGTCATTGCTGTTTCGTCAAAGGTTTCGCCCTGCGCCAGCGCGGTAATGTATTTTTTGATGCGTTGCAGCTCAAAGGTCAGCGGAAACAGCAGAATGATGTTAAACATGACGACCGAGGCAAGCGAAACGACCGCCCACAGAGGATCCACCAGATTAAAGGCCGCCAGCGTAATAAAGACCAGCGCTGTCGGAAAACTCAAAAACAGCACCCGCTCGACAAACTTGGTGTTTTTTTCAATTCCCAAATGGGCTCTGGCGCGTTCAAACATAATCTGTTGTCCTATATCTTGCAAATTATCCTAGACTGGATTTTTTTAATATACTATTATACAACAAGTTTAAAAATATTAAATTTTTGGAAGAAGATGACTGAAAAGACCGATAATCAGGCAGCAATCACGCCGATGATGGCGCAGTATCTGCAAATTAAGCGTGAGCATAAGGACTATCTGCTGTTTTACCGCATGGGCGATTTTTACGAAATGTTTTTTGACGATGCCGTTACCGCCTCCAAAGCGTTGGACATTGCCCTGACCAAGCGCGGCAAGCACGAGGGAGCCGACATTCCGATGTGCGGCGTTCCGTTTCACGCTTATGAGAGCTATCTTGCCCGTCTGATTAAGCAGGGATATAAAGTTGCGATATGCGAGCAGACCGAAGATCCGAAAGAGGCCAAAAAACGCGGCTATAAGGCGGTTGTCAAACGGGATGTCATTCGTTTGGTTACGGCCGGCACTCTGACGGAAGAACCGCTGCTTGATGCCAAAAAGAACAATTTTCTACTCAGTCTGGTCAAGCAGAACGACAAGCTCGGCCTGGCTTGGCTTGATATTTCAACCGGCGATTTTTATCTGCAGGAAGTCGAGTTGCATGCGCGGGACGAAGCGGTCGTCTTATCTGGAATTTTGTCGCGGTTGGCGCCGGTGGAGACGATCGTGTCCGACGCGTTTTTGCAAAATCCGGCCGTCTTCCATGTCTTGAACGACTGCCGCGACCAGCTTACAGTTTTGCCGCAGGCGCGGTTTAACAGCGAAAATGCCAAAAAACGGATGGAAGAACTGTTTAAAGTGGATACGCTGGAATCTTTCGGCAGTTTCAGCCGTTCGGAAGTGACCGCCGCCGGCGTACTGCTGGATTATGTTCAGACCACCCAGAAAGGGCAGTGTCCGTATATAGCCAATCCGGTTCGGGTTTCCGAGAGCCAGATTATGGAGATTGACGGCGCCACCCGGCGTTCGCTGGAATTGATCGATGCGCTCAACGGCGACAAAAATTCGTCGCTTCTCGGCGTAATAGATCGTACCGTTACCGGTTGCGGCGGACGTCTGCTGGCTTCGCGCGTATCCAATCCGTTGCGCGACATCACCCGGATTAACGGGCGGCTGGACATGGTGCAGTTTTTTGTAGACTACGCCCGTGTCCGCGACGAGCTGCGCGCCGTACTCAAGGCCTGTCCCGATATTGAGCGCGCGGTTTCAAGGCTGACGGTCGGCCGCGGCGGTCCGCGCGATTTGGCCAACATTAAAATCGGTCTCGGCATCGTGCCGCAGATCCGCAACATCCTGCGCAGCTGCGCCCGTGATAAAAATGAGCGTCTGCTTGGCGAAATTCCCGGAATTTTGCAAAAGGTTATGCAGAATCTCGGTGAGCATTCGCATCTGGTGGCCAATCTCGAAAATGCCCTGGCTGAGGATTTGCCGCTGCTGGCGCGGGACGGAGGCTTTGTCCGCGCGGGCTATCTGCCGACGCTGGATCAGGTCAGATCCCTTAAAAATGACAGTCATAAGACGATTGTAGAATTACAGGCGCGTTATGCTGAGGCGACGGGGATTTCAAATCTCAAAATCAAATACAACAACGTTATCGGTTATTTTATTGAGGTGCCGAGCAAATTTGCGCCTCAGCTGCTTGAGAATCCCGATTATATTCACCGCCAGTCGGTGCTGAACGCCTCGCGTTTTACCACTGTCGAGCTGAGTGAGCTGGAAGACAAAATCCGCGGCGCCGCCGACAAGGCTTTGGCGCTGGAGCAGGAAGTCTTTGAAAATCTGGTGCGCGACATCAAGGTTTATTCCGACAATATTCTGAAAGCGGCCAAGGCTTATGCCGAGCTTGACGTTGCTTCCGCGCTGGCCGATTTGGCCGTTGAAAAACGCTATTGCCGTCCCGAGATTGATGACAGTCTGCGTTTTGAAGTTGCGGAAGGACGTCATCCGGTGGTCGAACGTGCGCTGGAGAAGGAAAACGGCACGGCTTTTGTCGGCAACAATTGTTCGCTGAGCGAAAGCGAAGGGCGTCTGTGGTTGATTACGGGGCCGAATATGGCCGGTAAGTCGACGTTTCTGCGGCAGAATGCGATTATCGCGATTATGGCGCAGATGGGCTCGTTCGTTTCGGCGGCTTCGGCGCATATCGGCGTGATAAACAAGATTTTCTCGCGCGTCGGCGCTTCGGACGACTTGGCGCGCGGCCGCTCAACCTTTATGGTCGAAATGGTCGAGACCGCCAGTATTTTGAATCAGGCGGACGAGCGCAGTTTTGTAATTCTTGATGAAATCGGCCGCGGCACGGCCACGTTTGACGGATTGTCGATAGCCTGGGCGGTGGTTGAGCACTTGCATGAAGTAAACAAATGCCGCACCTTGTTTGCCACGCATTATCACGAGCTGACGGCGCTGACCGCCAAGCTGGCCGACATGAGTCTGCATTGCATGAAAATTAAGGAGTTTAACGACGAAGTTATCTTTTTGCACGAGGTGATTGCCGGCGCTGCCGACCGTAGTTACGGCATCCATGTCGCCAAATTGGCCGGCTTGCCCAAAACGGTGCTTAAGCGCGCCGGTCAGGTGCTGGAACATTTGGAGAAAAACGGCAAAGGCAGCGCCATGAACAAACTGGCCGACGATTTGCCGTTGTTTGCTGCCTTGCGCGAGAAAGAAGAGCCCAAGGCTTCGCCGTTGGAAGAAGCGCTCAGGGCACTTAATCCCGATGATTTGTCACCGCGTGAGGCTTTGGAAAAACTTTATGAAATCAAGAGGTTGCAAGATGCCGTTTAATCCCATGCAGATTCGGGCACTGGCTGTCGCCGTTGTGCGCCGCGGCAAAGACGTCTTGGCCGTCAGAGGGTACGACGAGGGTAAAAAACAGTATTTCTGCTGTTTGCCTGGTGGTGGCATAGAGTTTGGCGAAATGTCGCAAGAAACGCTGCGTCGCGAATTTCGGGAAGAGCTTGGTGTCGAGCTTGTGAACCTATGCCGGCTTGATGTCAGGGAAGATGTTTTTATTTATAATAACAAAGCCGGGCATGAGATTCTTTTTATATACGAGGCCGAGCTTGCAGATAAAACGCTTTATAAGCAAGAAAAGCTGCCTTTTTTCGAGCCCGGACAGTCCGCGCAATATGCCGAATGGGTTGATTTGCAAAAAAATATCGTCTACCCGTCGATAAAAGATATTTTGTAAAATGGTAAAATATAGATAATTCAATGCATTGGCTGACGGTAAGATAGTGCCGTTTTATAACTGTTTGTAAAATAGAGATATTTTATTGTTGACATAGCTTTTTTTTATTGTATATTCACACCGAATTGATAACCAATCTTTAGAAGAGAGAAAACATGAATACATATACAGCAAAACCCTCGGATATCGAGAGAAAATGGTATGTAGTTGATGCTCAGGGCGTTGTATTGGGACGTCTTTCCGCCGAAATCGCCAAGATTCTGCGCGGCAAGCACAAACCGATGTACTCCACCAACATCGACTGCGGCGACTATGTCGTTGTCATCAATGCCGACAAGGTTAAACTGACCGGCAAAAAGCTGACCGATAAAAAATATTTCAAACACACCGGTTGGATCGGCGGTATCAAGGAAACCACTGCCGGCAAGATTTTGGACGGCCGTTTCCCTGAAAGAGTCATCATCAAAGCCGTTGAGCGCATGATTTCGCGCAACCCGATGGGACGTCAGCAGATGACCAAGTTGAAAGTTTATGCAGGCAGCGAACATCCGCATACTGCTCAGAATCCGGAAGTTCTGGACATCGCTTCCAGAAATCCCAAAAATAAAAGGAGCGCATAATAATGGCTGAAAAAATCGAATCTTTGCAGGATATTAAAGCTGCAAGCAAAAACGCTTCTGCCGAGACTGTTGTCCGCAAGGCCAAAAAAGACAAACAGGGACGTTCTTATGCCACCGGCAAAAGAAAAGACGCCGTAGCCCGCGTATGGGTTATGCCGGGTAAAGGCAACATCACCATCAACGAGAAATCGATTGATCAGTATTTTGCCCGTCCGGTTTTGAAAATGATCATCAATCAGCCGTTCCAGATTACCAATCGTGAAAACGAGTTTGACGTTGTCTGCACCGTAAAAGGCGGCGGATTGTCCGGTCAGGCCGGCGCTATCAAACACGGCATTTCCAAAGCTCTGAATTTGTATGAGCCGGAACTGCGCGCTGTTCTGAAGAAAGCAGGCTTCCTGACCCGCGATGACAGAACCGTTGAACGTAAGAAATACGGCCGCGCCAAAGCCCGCCGTTCTTACCAGTTCTCCAAACGTTAATTGGTATCAGAAAACATTATTCGTTTTCAATGGGTTGCAATTTCTTGCAACCCATTTTTCGTCTTCACATAACCTTCACATACCCCTTGACCTTCCTTAATTACCACTTTACAGTTTTCACAAATTCTTCACAGTTTTTAGTGATTTTGAGGGCAAAATGGAGAGCAATTTTTATTCTGAAACCTATACTTATAGAGAAGGGCGAATACTTTTATATAAACGTCCGAATTCTCAAAATTTTCAATGTCGTTTGCGAATTGAAGGGATTAAAGGTTATACGATTAAATCTTGTGATACGCCAAATCAAGGCAAGGCTCTAAAATTTGCCGAAGATTTATATGACAATCTGCGTTTTAAAAAATTAAACAATCTGCCATTAAAAACCAAAACAATCAGAAACGAGTTTTGAATCAGGCTATTTAGATTTTACACTTTTGTAAGCGTAAAGATAGGGTATAGCTGGATTTTATATGGAGATTATCCTCAAAGATTCATTGAATCTTAAACAGAATCGATTATCATATCCAAAAGTTTTAAGGAATATCAAAATGGACGAGATTACAGATTTATTATCAGAAAAACGATTAGCAAAATATAAGGACATCAGCAAAGAGAATGCTATTGTTTGTCATCTGTTTAATTGTGAATTAGCGGAGTCTTTTTATTCTTCGTTGTCATATTTTGAAATCATCCTGCGAAACAAGATTGATAAGGTGTTTTCTAAATGTTTGGGTAATGACTGGATTTTCAAAGATGAGTATATCATCGGCAGAAATCTGGATAATATGAAAAGTGCCCTTGCTCATATTAAGGATACTAAAAAGAATCCTACCGATAAAAATCATATCATATCCGAATTAAGTTTAGGTTTTTGGGTGTATTTGTTTTTGCCTGCATACAATGATGCTGTATGGAAAAAGCATCCGCAAATCCTGCAAGAAATTTTTGATGGCTGTAAAGATATTAGCGTATTATCAAGAGTTTTTAACAAATTAAACCAAATTAGGATGTATCGCAATAAAATTTTTCATTATGGTTCATTACTCGTTGTTGCAGATGAAAATAGACCAGAGAAAGTGCATAATTTGATATACCGTATGATTGGAGATTTAAATGCTCCTAAATTACTAAAAGAATTAAGAAAGATAGATACTTTCAATGAGAAATATTTAAAAGGGAAAAATCTCGGGATTTTAAAACGATAAAGGATGACAGCAAATACAACCAGAGAAACTCCTGCGTGAAAACGCTTAATGTATTTTATAGTCATCCTATCTATTAAAATAGATAACATTAAAATTTATAAATGTCAAGATAATCCTTTGATGATTATATAATTTTCCAGTTGTGATAATTTCTAATTTTTTTATTAATGCTTGTTAAGTTTTATTGACTTTTAATGTCTTAATACTGTCTATATTATAATATAGATAATTCAATAAAGTAAATCAAATGAGAAAATGTAAAAATAATATAAAAAATATTTCTGCAAATGAAGCAAGAGAGTATTTTGATTTTATAACGAATACTCTAACTGAATTGATTATAAATAAGCAGATTTATCTAGATGTTCATAATGCTCTCATAGTCCAAAAGGCAAAAAATAATATGTTTGTTTCTTGGATGATACGAAATTATTATCAAATTTTAGTTTTGAATCTTTGTAAATTAGTTGAACCCAAACAAGCTGATGATGACAGAAAGACCTTAAAACATTTTATCAATCTTTGTAAGGAACCTTCAAATTGGAATACTATAAAGAGTGCTCGCTTTGCTACAAAGCAATATATAACGGATATTGACACAGGCGAAATTTTAGATTTGGATTTAAGTTATGAAATAAACCAAATATTTGAAAATATTGATTTTGAAGCAGATTTAATTAAAGTTGAAAATATACATCAGCGATTAAAGCCATATAGAGATAAAGAAATATCTCATTTAACTGAAATCAATAATGTACGTGATTTGAGCTTTAAAGAGCTTCACAGTTTCATAGATGGTATAGAAGAAATTATGAAAAAATATTATCGTATGTTTGGCACGGCAATAATATTTGATAATTTAAAAACTCCAAATTTCTATTTCAATTTTAGTCTTAATTTAAGATAGATTTATAGTAAGGGGAAATAATGCATAATAATTTAAGCACTCTAATTCATATTATGACTACTTTATTTGGAAATGTTGAAGGTGCATTGAAAGGGAGATACAATAAAAAAATCCTTCTTCAAGGATTTTTATTGAGAGAAATAAAATTAGCCAGAGACATTTTACAATTATTGAAAAACGATTCTTATTATGATGCAATAATTCTTACCAGCTCTCTCATTGAAAGTGTAATAACATATAAATATTTTACCATTTTCCCTAAAAAATTATTAGATTACAAAGATTTTTCATATATTGAAGATTTATCAACATACAGGTATCCAGAAAAAATGGTAAAACGTTTCAATATTGATGAAAATGAAGCAAAAGAGATTTATGAGCAATATGGCAATGGGTGGAATAGTGTTCCTAAACCCATTCAAAAATATATATTAAATTTCTGTAAGAAAAATTACAAAAGATTTTGCAAAAGAGATGTCACATTCAATACAGATGAAGATTATTTGAACAGAGAAAATTACGTTAGATACATTCTACCTAATTATGAAACAATATTTAATGACGTCATAAAACATACAGAGGCAAATTCTGAATGGATAGGATTAAAGATAGATTATAGTAAATCTTGCAAATATAAACATTTCAATTCTGAAAAAATATCAGCACAATTAGTGTCTGATAATAATAAATGTATATTTAAAGAACATCAAAAAGATTGTGATTGGTGTATCCGTGCTGTAAATACAAGTATAGTTGAAGCGATGAAAATGTCTTATGATGAAAAGATTATTTCACAAGATGTTTATTATGGATTTTGCGGGCCTATGATGGGAATTTTATATCCAAAAGAGACATCACAGTGAATTTATATTCATATTCACATTTTCTTCACATAATAAATTTTACTCAAATAACTATTTGATAAAACAATATAAAAAATTAATATTATTTAACCAAACGTTAATCGTTTATGGTATCAAAACAAAAAGGAAAGCGTTGGCTTTCCTTTTTTCTTTGTTTAAAACGCGAAAGCGCTGCCTTTTGGAAAAAGGTCAGCGCTTCTCAATTAGAATTTCGGGGCGAAGGATGTTCGTCCGTTTATCCGTTT
>CAYNBB010000017.1:0-16795 GCA_964395655.1 uncultured Azospirillaceae bacterium
TGCCTTATATTCCTGAATTATTGGCAAAAGCGAAGTTTTCTGTAGTAGAGCAACCGTATAACAAAAGGGAAACGAGTATTAAAGCGTATTATAAGGCGGATTTACCAATAAATATTGATGATGATACTTATAATGTTCATTTGACAGTGCGTGAAGACCAGTATGGCAATTTCTTTTGGGACACGCAGATAAAAGAAAACCTCCAGAAGACTGCACCGGCAACAAATCCGGGAGGGCTGGAGGTTAACGCCCCTCGCACCGATCCGGCTACAAATCCGGGGGATAAGGGGCTTGCCTCTGAAATATCAGAAGATGGGTTAAGTATAAGCCTGAATAATGATAATGTCAATAATCCTTTGTTATGACAGGAGGAGCTTTTGATGTTGACAAAGAAAATCAGCGGGAGTAGTGTCTTGGACATTGTTTATATATTTTTTTTAAATAATTAGAATTATGGAAACGTTTGTTAATTTGAAAAAGTTTGTACAGGAAGCCGGAAAACTTTCTCTTGAAAAAAGAGATGTTCGGCATGAGCAGACTTTTAAGGGGCATGAGAATAATGCTTCTTATCTGGTGACGGAAGTCGATTTGGCCGTCAGTCGGATGTTTGAGGCTTTTTTGGCTGCAAATTACGCCCATCTTAACTACATGATTATTGACGAAGAAACAATCAGCGGTTTGGGCGGAAGTGTTTTTGAGAAGATCAAAGAAACCGATTATCAATTCATCATTGATCCGATCGACGGAACCGTTAATTATGCTGCGGGAATTCCTTTGTACGGGATTTCTGTTGCGGTCATGAAAAACGGCAAGATCCTCGAAGGTTATCTTTATGCACCGGCACTTGGCGAATTGCTTTATACCGATGGACGCAGCGTCTATTTGGAAAAAGACGGGAAAGTGCAAATCATTCCGGAAAATAAGAGGTCTTCTTCCCGCGTTTTGATGGCGCATGCCTGGATTGTCAATGCCCAAAAGCCCGATGCGTTTATCTGGCAGGATTATTTTTCCGCAGTGATTTATTTTCTGTTTATTGCACTCGGACGTGTTCGCGGCGCAATTCTGCGAGCCAATTTGTGGGATATTGCCGCGGGTATGGCGATTGTAAAAGTTCTGGGCATGGGGCTTTATGATTGTCGCACCGGAGAAGAGGTAGATTGCTTTTCCGAAAAGTGGTTTACTTCAGAATGCAAGGTGAAGCAGCCTTATGTTATTTCTTTTAAGGACGATTTCGATCTTATTATGAATGCAGCTTCTTTGCCTGTCTGTCGTACGGAGAGGTGAAGGCAATCAGTTGAATGCAGTTTGGAAATATGAAAACCGGTATTGTGTTTGGAACACAGCCGGTTTTTTTCCGGGGAAATTTTATTGCTGCGATAACACCGAATAAGAATTGACTTTTAGACCTAAAAATGTTTGCTTAAGGCAAAAGGAGAAGAATCATGACAGAGACGCATATTTATTCGGAAGCAACGCAGAAGCTGATGCTTTCTTTTCAGAAAGACGAACTGACCAGCGCGGTGATTTACGCCCGGTTTGCCGGACGGATGAAAGACCGTAAAAACCGCAAGGTTTTGGAGCAAATTTCCAAAGATGAGGCTGCTCATGCGCAGGTATGGCAACAGTATACCGGACAAAAGCTGCGGCCTGATTATCTTAAAGTATGGTGGTATGTTTTTTTGACTTACGTTTTGGGCTATACTTTTGTCGTCAAACTGCTGGAATTGGGCGAGTATAAGGGAATTAAAGGGTTGGAACAGCTTACCGGCGAGATCCCCGAAGTAAAAGATATTATCGCGCAGGAAGAAGAACACGAGAAGTCTCTTATCGGCATGTTGGACGAAGAACGGCTTAATTATGTCGGGGCGATGGTTCTGGGACTGAATGACGCATTGGTCGAACTGACTGGAACAATTGCCGGTCTGACTTTTGTGCTGATGAACACATCGCTGATTGCCATGGCCGGAATCATCACCGGAATTGCCGCGACGTTGTCAATGGCCGCGTCAAATTATCTGGCCGAACGTGCCGACGGCAATCCGAAGGCCTTGACGGCAAGTGTTTATACCGGCATCGCGTATCTGGTAACGGTTGTTTTTCTGGTGCTGCCGTATCTGGTCTTTCCGCAGACAATGTTTATTCCCGCTCTGGCCTGCATGATCGGGATTGTGGTGTTTTTGGTGTTTGTTTTCAATTATTACATTGCCACGGTCAGATCCGAATCTTTTTGGCCGAAGTTTGTCGAGATGGCGGTTATCAGTTTGTCGGTTGCGCTGATTTCTTTTCTGATCGGGTTGCTGGCAAAGCTGGGATTTGGTCTTGACGTCGGTTAAGGCAGAAAAGTAAAAAGGTCGCCCAACGTAAAACGTTGGGCTTACTTTTGTATGGTGAAAAAATAATCTGCGACATCTGTTGACAAAAACGACAAAAACACTTATAGTCGTTCCTGATTTTGTTTTTAGGAAAAATAAATGAATATTGAAGATTATGTCGAATCTTGCCGGAAGCAACGTCAGGGAAAAAGTTATGCTTTTTTGGCGGAAAGGTGCGAAACTTCGGCCGAGGCGCCTTTTCGGATGCGCGTTGCCGAAGAAATCCTTCCGCAGGAGACGATGGTTTTGGTGTTGACGGGAACCGGCGGTACGCTGCGCGGTTATAACGGCATGTTAAAACAGGCGGACAATTTTGTAAAAGGCAACGAGACGCTGGCCGGCCGCGGCGTGCGGGTTTGCGTTGCGGTTTGCGATTTCGGAAAATATCATCAGGATCGGACAGCCCGGAAAGGGATGTATGTTGAGAAATATTGGCCGAATCATTTGAAAGAGTTAACTGACGGCGTGGCTGAAGAAAGCCGGCAGGAAACTTTTGATCCTGCGTATATTCATGATATTTTTGATTTGGCAATTTTGCCTCGTATTTCAAAAAACGGCGGTAAAACGCGTTTAAGTCAGATTGAAGCTTTGCAAAATATCCGAAGATTGAACATTGTTGCGCATTGTCATTCCGGGTATACTGCCATGGTTTTGGAAAAATTAATGACAGCCAAGACGGCAGAGCTCGGATATTCCGAGCAGGAACAAAAACAGCTTAAATCGCAGTTGTTGGCTTTGTGTTATAATCCCGACTGTCCGCGCGGGTATTCCGATTTGTATATGGTGTCCGTTGAGTCATCGCAGGATCGTCACAATGATTATAACAATTATGTCAAAGAAATGTTGCTGATGTCACCTAAGGATTTCGGCGTTTGTTATCTGACAAAAAAATGGGGGCGCACGTTAATGTGTGCGCAGGTTGATAAAGCCGGCGTGGAAGGCAATCCCAAAAGGGTTTATAAACTTGTCGATCCGAACGAATGGTTTGAGAACATCGGGAAGCCTACAGGCTCCAAGACGCTTGGCGAGCATGATTTTATGGGCTTTGAACCGGTGTCCAATATGAGCAGGGGCGCTTTGCTGTTGCAGACGTTTGCCAACAATATTTTGAAAAACGCGATCGACAATTCACTACGACAAGGCGGCGACCGCTTTATTCCTCTGCCCAAAATACAGAATCTGGCTGTGGATACGTTTCTGCAAAAAAGCGCTTTTGCCAAAGCGGCGATAAAAGGGTTTCGTCTGGAGCAGAAAGTCCTTTTTACGGACAGAAGCAAAATCGACGCTTATGCAAACTTGCGCCGTTCAATTCCGCAGGTTGAATTGTAATTTTGCTGAATTACTTTGCGGTCAGGCGGCGGAGCAGGGCTTCCCACTGGTTAGCGATATTTTCTTCGGCATAACGTTCGACGGTTTTCACAGCCTCTTGTCCCATTTTTACGCGCAAGGTTTTGTCTTTCATCAGCATAGCCATTTTGGCGGCAAAGTCGTCAATGTCTTTGGCTAAGAAGCCGTTGACGCCGTCTACGATAACTTCGTTGACAGACGGAGCGTCGGCAAAACCTATCGTCGGCAGGCCGTGCGCCTGACCGTCGGCCAGCGCGATTGACAGGCCTTCGTAAGCAGCCGGCCAGGCCATGAAATCGACGTTGCCGTAAATCAGAGGGGCGTCGACATAGCCCATGAAAACAACCTGTTGTTCCAAACCGAGCCTTTTTATCTGAGCGGTCAGGCGCCTGTGATATTTCGGATGCTTTATACCGCCGTAAATCTCGACTTTCCAATCCGGGAAGTCTTTGGCAATTTTGCCGAAAGCCTCAATCAGCAGGTGTTGGCGCTTTTGAGTCTCATCAACGCGGCCGATGTAGGCAATGCGCTTTTTTTCAACATTCAGATCGGCGCGGTTTTGCGGTTCGATCTGCTTGATGATGTTGCCGATAACCGCTTCTTCGTGTTTGGGATAATCTTCGCCGATGGTACCTTTGAAACTTTCAAGCAGAAGGTCATAGGCGGCGATTTTCTGAAGCTGCTTTTTCATAATGCGGTAACGAATCGGTTTGTGGCGCAGCGGCTCAAAAAAGACCGGCGGGTGATTGTGCACCATCAGCACAATCGGAATATCGTATTTGTGCAAAAAACAGATATTATAAACGTCTTTGATAAAATAGCAGATGATTGCGTCCGGTTTTATCTCGCGGATAGCCTTGGCATAGCGGAACGAAGGCGTTTGAAAAATGCTCTTCAGCCCGGTCCAGAGATTACCGAGGGCGCATTTCCCTTTGGCCGAAAGGTTGCGGACTTTGACTTCGGGCAGCAGGTTTTGCGGCGCTTCCTGCTTTTTGTAACTGTCGAACACAAAATTGACGTCGTGTCCGCGTTTGGCCAGCATGTTGCAGAAATCCCAAACAAAACGGCTGTTGACGTTGCGGTCTTTAACCACCATAAGTTTCATGGCTGATACTCCGTGTAGTTTCCTTTAATAAGGTGATAATAACGCAATTGCAGCGGAATCATATTGAAAAGAGACAGATATCCATAGGTTAGTGATTCGTGATTTGTTTCAGCAGCCTTTTGTCTGTTGCGTTTTGAGTTCAAATAAATTGTCCCCGGATTTTGTTATCAGGGGACAATTTAGGACAACAGGCGTCAGAAATCAAAACGGTTATTCTTCAGCCGGCGGTTCGTTGTCGCCGATCATTTCCGAACTCAGATGCCCGGCATCCGCTTTGATTTTGTTTTCAATTTCCAGCGCAACGTCGGGATGGTCACGCAGGAAAATTTTGGCATTTTCGCGGCCTTGGCCGAGTTTATCGCCGTTGTAGGCAAACCAGGCACCGGATTTTTCGATTACGTTGGCTTTAACGCCGAGGTCAATCAGTTCTCCGGTTTTGGAGATGCCTTCGCCGTACATGATGTCGAAGTCGACGACCTTGAACGGAGGAGCGACTTTGTTTTTAACGATTTTGACGCGGGTTTGGCTGCCGATGATGTCTTCCTTGTCTTTAATCTTACCGATGCCTCGAATATCAATACGGACGGAAGCGTAGAACTTGAGGGCGTTGCCGCCGGTGGTGGTTTCGGGGTTGCCGAACATGACGCCGATTTTCATACGGATTTGGTTGATGAAGATGACCAGCGTATTGGAGCGGGCAATGGTCGAAGTCAGCTTGCGCAGAGCCTGTGACATCAGGCGAGCCTGCAAGCCCATGTGAGAATCGCCCATTTCGCCTTCGAGTTCGGCCTTGGGAACCAGAGCAGCCACTGAGTCTACAACCAAAACGTCGATTGCTCCGGAGCGAACCAGCGTGTCGGTGATTTCGAGCGCCTGTTCGCCGGCGTCAGGCTGAGAAATGAGCAGATTTTCGATGTCAACGCCGATTTTTTTTGCATAAGACGGATCCAGCGCGTGTTCGGCATCGATAAAGGCGCAGGTGCCGCCGTTTTTCTGAGCTTGGGCGATGACGCTTAAGGCCAGAGTGGTTTTGCCGGAACTTTCGGGACCGTAGATCTCGACAATGCGGCCGCGCGGCAGGCCGCCGATGCCCAAGGCCATGTCGAGGCCGAGCGATCCGGTGGGAATGCCCTCAATGTCGACATGGGCGTTGTCCTGTCCGAGCCGCATGATGGAGCCTTTGCCGAAGGCTTTTTCGATCTGGCTCATGGCCGCGTCTAGTGCTTTATCTTTATCCATTGCTTGTTTATACTCCGTTAGTCGTTTAAGTTGAAAATACTATGTTCTATTTTTGTTCTTTTGGCAAGAGTTTTTTTGCATAATGTCTGTTTTTTCTGCGAGGAAGGCGTTCGGGCATTTGATTTTCGGGAACTTCTCTGCCTTCGCGGAATTCGCCGAGAGCGGCCGTGACCACCGCGCCGAAAATGACGGCCACCCAAATGAGATACAGCCAGATGAGCATAATCGGAATAATCGCCAGAGCTCCGTAAAGCGTGGTATAGACGCTGCTGAACGAGATGACGAGGGCAAAAATTTTACGCATGGCGTAGAACAGAACCGAGGCAACCAGCGCACCGGCCAGCGCATTGCTGATTTTTACTTTTTTGTTAGGAACCAGGACATAAAGAATAACCAGCGACAAAATGGTGAGTATGCTCGGCAGAATGGTCGAAAAGAAGACTTCGGCGCCGATAAAATAGTCCGGCATAAATTTTTGGAGCGCAAAAACATAGCCGCGCATCGAAAAACCCGTGCCGAGCAACAACGGTCCCAGGGTAATGACTGTCCAATAAAGGGTAATCTTGGTGCGGATACTGCGCGGTTTGTAGACTTTGAAGATGAAGTTGAGGCTGTTTTCGATTGTGGAAAGCAGCATAATGGCGGTAATGACGATGCCGATGACGCCGACTGCAGTCAGTTTTGCCGTAGCATTG
Source organism: uncultured Azospirillaceae bacterium (assembly GCA_964395655.1). Classification (GTDB taxonomy): domain Bacteria; phylum Pseudomonadota; class Alphaproteobacteria; order RF32; family CAG-239; genus CAZU01. Next base: position 6,759 of record CAYNBB010000017.1, read on the forward strand.
ACAAACTGGTTAAAGTAAAGAACGATTTCCTGCTCGGTGTTGGGGACAAAGTTTTTGAGCAACATTTCCTGAAACTGGATGCGAACCTCCGAAAAAACCGGAAAAACCGAAAAAATGGCCAGGCCGACGGCAATCAGCGGTACGATTGCAATCAACGAAGTATAGCTCAGAGAAGAGGAAACGCGGAAGATCATATCGCTTTGGGCGCGCCTGGTCAGAAACACGGCAAAGTTTTTGATGTCGAGAGCGCCGGATTTGAGGGATTCAAACAATCGATGGAATAAGTTATTCATAGCCGCAGGCTTTCGCTGGTAAAAAAGTGTTTACAAAATTATTCAAATTTTATAGAACTCTGCTTAAGAATTCAAGTTATATTAACTGGATTGTGAATTGTGTGTGAACTTCTTTTGAAGGAAAATGATATGACAGAGACTTGCGGCCTGATGGCCGGAAAAAAAGGCCTTATCATGGGTCTTGCCAATGAGAAATCAATTGCCTGGGGAATTGCTCAGGCGTTGAATGCCCAGGGAGCGCAGATTGCAATTTCGTACCAGAACGAGGCTTTGGAAAAACGTGTTCAGCCGCTGGCCGCACAGCTTGACAAAGAACCGTTGCTGATTAAATGCGACGTTTCCGATTCTGCCAGCGTGGAAGCCTGTTTTAAGGAACTCGGCGAAAAATGGGGCAAAATCGATTTTCTGGTTCATGCGATCGCTTTTTCCGACAAAAACCAACTGAAAGGTCGTACGATTGACACCACGCGCGACAACTTTGCCATGACGATGGACATTTCCTGCTTCTCTTTCATTGAGGCCTGCAAATATGCTTCCGGTATCATGAACGAGGGCGGTTCCGTCGTTACGCTGACTTATATGGGCAGCGAGCGCGTTTTGCCGAACTACAACATTATGGGCGTCGCCAAGGCCGCTTTGGAAGCTTCCGTCCGTTATGCCGCCGCGGATCTCGGCGCACAGGGTATTCGCGTTAACGCCATTTCGGCCGGCCCGCTTAAGACTTTGGCCGCCGCCGGCATCGGCGATTTTCGCAAGATACTTCACTGGAACGAACTTAATGCGCCGTTGCAGCGCAACGTTACGCAGGAAGAAGTCGGTATGGCCGCCCTCGGCCTTTTGTCTGCCTGCGGCACAGGCATTACCGGCGAGGTTATCCACGTCGACTGCGGGTATCATACCGTCGGCATGATGAACATCGGTAAAACAAATGAAATAGCCGATATTCTCAGAGCGGAATAATCCTGCTAAAAACTCTGATTTTGCGGTTGTACCGAATCAGAAAAGATTTTAAGATAAAGGGCATTGTAAAAATGCCCTTTTTCAGTGTGCGGAGACAATTTATGGAAAACAAAGCCAAAGCGATATTAAACAAAATAAACCTTAAGCGCCGGCTGGCCGTCAGAATCCTGCTGAAGTCCGTGACGTATGCGTTTGCGCTGTTCGGTCTGTTGTTTATTTTGCTTCTGCTGATTGTCAGCGGAATGCTGGCCGGCGGCGGGAGTGTCGTCGATGTGCCGCAAAGCGCCGTTTTGGCCGTTAACCTGGACGAGCCGTATGCCGAAGTCCGCCATGACAGTCTGTTGACGGACATGGGCAGCGGGGCATCGCCGGCGTTTGCCGATTTGTTGATGAGCATCAATCTGGCGGCTCGGGACGACAGGGTAAAGGCTCTGGCTGCCAAAACAGGCAATTCTGAGCTCGGGTTGGCACAGATTCAGGAACTCCGCGGGGCGATTGAGCATTTTCGTTCTCGGGGCAAAAAAGCCTATTTGTATTCTACCGGCTTCGGCAGTCTCGGAGGCGGAACGGCAGAGTATTATCTGGCCGGCGTTTTTGACAAGATAACGATGCAGCCGAATTCGGAAGTCGGCATTACCGGCGTCGGCGCGGAAGTTCCTTTTCTGCGCAATGTGTTGGACAAGCTCGGGATAACGCCTGAGTTTTACGCGCGGTACGAATATAAGAGCGCAATGGCTTCTTTTACCGACAGCCGCCCCTCGCAGAGTCTTGCCTCGGAAATGAAGCGTCTGGTTGCGGTTTTGAACAAAAGTATGTCTGACGGCATTGCCGCGGCGCGTTTTTCGCCGGCGGAGGGGGCAAAGGTTTCGGCTCTGGCGGACAAGGCTCCGCTGGCGGCGGAAGATGCCAAAGTTCTCGGCCTGATTGACGAAACAGGTTATGAAAGCGATTGGCGGGACGAGATTAAAAATGCCGTACAGGGCGAGTTTATCGACGTTGCCGATTATGCCGCGCAATGGAATTTTCGCAAAAACGCCAAGAGAGTCGTTCTTTTGGTTTTGGAAGGCGTCATCAGCGAGGGAACGAGTCTGGACAATCCGCTCAGCGGCGAGGCGGTGGTCGGTTCGGATACGGTTTTGGCGCAGTTGGAAGAAATTGCCGAAGACAAAGATGTTAAAGCGGTGGTGGTTCGGATTAATTCGCCGGGCGGCAGTTATGCGGCCTCAAACGAAATTCATCATGCGCTGCTCAAGCTGAAACGGGAAAGGAAAATTCCGCTGATTGTGTCTATGGGCAACTATGCGGCCTCGGGCGGTTATTTTGCGGCGCTGGCGGGTGACAAAATCTATGCCGACGGAATGACAATTACCGGTTCGATCGGCGTTTTGGGCGGAAAATTCGTTTTTGATGAACTGTGGAAAAAACTCGGCGTCAACTGGCTCGCGGTTGACAGCGGCGAGACTTCGGGCATTATGAGCGCCAACCGGAAGTTTACGGCACGGCAGAAGGAGCTGTTCAACAAGTCGTTGGATAGGGTTTATGCCGATTTTACCCAGAAAGTGTCGGAAGCTCGCGGTATCTCTCCGGCTGATTTGGATAAGCTTGCACGCGGTCGGGTATGGACGGGAGGCGAGGCCGAAAAAAACGGGTTGATCGATGCAACGGGCGGTCTTGCGGATGCTTTGAACGAAGCCAGAAAATTGGCCGGTTTTGAAGACGACGAGGCTTATTCGATTGAGTTTTATCCCAAGCAGAAAACGTTGCAGGAAAAAATCAGCGAACTGACCGGCGGAATGCAGGTATCGACGGTGCGTCGGCTGCAAACGGAATTAGGGCTTGATATTTCGGCTCTCGGTGTGTTAAAACGGTTGCAATACGATGCGGTGCTGGCACCGATGATCATTAAGTAAAGGAAGATAAGATGGCTATTGATACGCAAACTGTAAAAAGGATTGCCTTTTTGTCGCGTTTGAAGATTGAAGACGACAAAATCGCTGCGGTCGAAGAGGAATTTAACAAAATTCTGCAATGGGTTGACCAGCTTAAAGAAGTTGACACCGAGGCGGTCGAACCGCTGGTTTCGGTTAACGAAAACAATATTACCATGCGCCGGGACGAGGTTACCGACGGAAATCTTGCCGACGAAGTTCTGGCCAACGCGCCGATGAAGGAGTATGGGTATTTTGCGGTGCCGAAAGTAGTCGAGTAAGATGAAAATTCGTATGGCTGGCGTCTAATACAGAAATTGCAGGACGAAAGTGTCCTCACGTACCTCTTTGTACGCTGCGGTACTTTCGCCTTTATTTCTTATTATCCGCACATGCCATCCAAATTTTCAGAGGGTTTGAGATTTAAATTAGAAAGAAAAAGTAATGACTGATTTAACAAAACTGACAATAGCGGAAGCGCGCGAGGGATTGCGCAGAAAAGAGTTTACGGCGCCGGAGCTGACGGAAGCCTATATTGCCAAAATGGCGGACGGACGCAAGTTCAACGCCTATGTCTGCGAGACGCCTGACGAAGCCATGGAACGGGCCAAGCTGAGCCAGGGCAAAATAAACAAGGGCGAAGGCGGCGATTTGGAGGGAATTCCGCTCGGCATCAAAGATCTGTTTTGCACCAAAGGCATAACCACAACGGCTTGTTCAAATATTCTCAAAGGGTTTGTTCCGCCTTACGAATCGACGGTAACGTCCAGACTTCTGGCCGCCGGCGCCGGTTTTCTCGGCAAGTTGAATCTGGATGAGTTTGCCATGGGCGGCAGCAACGAAACTTCGGCTTTCGGGCCGGCGGTCAATCCGTGGAGCAAAGACGTTCCGCTGGTTGCCGGAGGTTCTTCGGGCGGTTCGGCCGCGGCGGTGGCGGCGCGGATGTGCGCGGCGGCAACCGGTACCGATACCGGCGGTTCCATTCGTCAGCCGTCGGCTTTTTGCGGCGTGACCGGTATTAAACCGACTTACGGCCGCTGTTCGCGCTACGGCATTATTGCCTTTGCCTCGTCACTCGATCAGGCCGGGCCGATTGCCAAAGACGTGCGCGACTGTGCGATTATGCTCAAAACCATGGCCGGATACGATGCCAAAGACGCAACTTCGGCCAAGGTCGAGGTTCCGGATTTTGAGAAATTTCTCGGGCAGGATGTCCGCGGTTTGAAAATCGGTCTGCCCAAGGAATTTCGGGTTGACGGGCTGGACAAAGAAACAGCCGCCTGTTGGGACAAGACAGCCGAAATGCTCAAAGCCCGCGGCGCCGAGATCGTTGAGGTATCACTGCCGCACAGCAAATATGCGCTGGCGACTTATTATATCATTGCGCCGGCGGAGGCTTCTTCCAATCTGGCGCGTTATGACGGTTTGCGTTTCGGCAACCGCGTTGATGGCAAACATCTGGACGACATGTATATCAATTCGCGTTCGGCAGGTTTCGGCAAAGAGGTCAAGCGCCGCATCATGATCGGCACTTATGTGCTCTCGGCCGGTTATTATGACGCCTATTATCTCAAGGCGCAGAAAGTTCGTCGTCTGATTCGCGACGATTTTGTAAGAGCATTTGAAAAATGCGATCTGATTTTGACGCCGACCGCGCCGGGGGCGGCTTTCCCGATCGGAGACAAATCGATGCGGGAGAATCCGATTATGATGTGGCTTAACGATATTTATACGGTGTCCGTTTCGCTGGCGGGGCTTCCGGCAATGAGCCTGCCTGCCGGTCTGACGGCCGCAGGGTTGCCGCTCGGAATGCAGCTGGTCGGCAAAGCGTTTGACGAGGGAACGATTTTCAAGGCGGCAGCAGCTTTGGAAAAGGATATTGATTTTGGAGGCATGAAATAATGAGCGGGATGATTATTGAAGGAAAAACCGGCAGCTGGGAAGTTATCTGCGGCTTGGAAATCCACTGTCAGATTATTTCGAAATCCAAGATGTTTTCCGGTGCGTCGACGCATTACGGTTCGGATACCAATGCAAACGTGTCGTTTGTTGACGCCGGCATGCCCGGTATGCTGCCGACCCTGAACGAAGAATGCGTGCGTCAGGCCATTAAGACCGGCTTGGGGTTAAATGCGAAGATTAACAAGTATTCCGAATTTGCGCGCAAGAACTATTTTTATGCCGACTTGCCGCAGGGGTATCAGATTACGCAGTTTAAATATCCTTTGGTCGGCGAGGGTAAGGTTAGCGTCGATTTGAGCGACGGAACAAGCAGGGAAATAGGTATTGAGCGGATTCATATCGAGCAGGATGCCGGAAAGTCGATTCACGACATTTCTCCGGACAAGAGTTTTATCGATTTGAATCGTGCCGGCGTCGGGTTGATGGAGATTGTGACCAAGCCTGATTTCCGTTCGCCGGAGGAGGCCGGTGCCTTTTTGCGCAAACTGCGCTCAATCGTGCGTTATCTCGGAACCTGCGACGGCAATATGGACGAAGGTTCGATGCGTTGCGACGTCAACGTGTCGGTACGCAAAGTCGGCGAGACAGAATTCCGCACCCGCAACGAGATGAAGAACGTCAATTCGGTCAAGTTTGTGATGCAGGCGATCGAGGCTGAGGCCAAACGTCATGTCGAGACTTATGAAAACGGCGGTACGATAGAGCAGGAAACGCGTCAGTTTGATCCAAACACTTGTACGACCAAGGTTATGCGCAAAAAAGAATTTGCGCATGATTACCGTTATTTTCCGGAGCCGGATCTGCTGCCGCTGGTGATTGACGACGCTTATATTGAGAAAATCCGTTCGGAAATGGTCGAGCTGCCGGACGCCAAACAAGCTCGCTTTATCAAAGAACTCGGATTGACCCCTTATGACGCTTCGGTTTTGTGCGAAAACAAGGAAACCGCAGAATGGTTTGAAAAAGCGGCCAAAGGGCATGATGCCAAAAAAGTTGCCAACTGGATGATGGGCGACTTTTTCGCAATGCTGAACGAGAAAAAAATCAGTTTGGAAGAAAGTCCGATTTCTCCCGAGAATCTCGGCAAGCTGGTTGATTTGATTACCTCAAACGTTATTAACGGCAAGACTGCCAAAGACGTATTTGTCCTTATGGCTGAAACGGGTGATGCGCCGGACAGGATTGTTGAGGAAAAAGGTCTGAAACAGGTGACGGATACCGGCGCCATCGAAGCGGTTATCGATGCGGTAATTGCAGCCAATCCGGATAACGTTGCCGCTTATAAAGCCGGGAAGACGGCGCTTATTGGCTGGTTTGTCGGTCAGGTGATGAAAGAATCTCGCGGCAAAGCAAATCCGGGAATGGTCAATCAGCTGTTGGCCAAGAAATTGCAGTCGGAAAAAGGAGACGCGTAATCAAAGGGAGCGCATGTCTGAGCCAAGCGAAGAAGCGGCGCAGAGAATAAGCAGGGGATGCGTTTGAGTCCCGAGCTGAAGAATGTGATGAAAATTGTGTATAAATCGGCTATACAATTGACAAACATTAACAAATGCTTAAAAATTCAGTCAGAACAATACTAGAAGGTATTAGATTTTTAAGTATTGATAATGCGCAGCGACAGACAGTATGTGGTATTCTGTGCAAATAATTTGGAGAAAGCCATGTCAGATATTTCACTTACTGCGAGTATGCGCTCAAACCTGTTGTCTTTGCAAAATACTCAAAGCCTGTTGGATCAGACTCAGGAGCGTCTGTCCACAGGTAAAAAAGTCAATTCAGCGATTGACAATCCGTCTTCTTACTATACGGCTCAGAGTCTGAACAACCGTGCCGGCGACTTGAGCGCTCTGCTCGACAGCATGGGGCAGGCCATTCAGACCATCAAAGCCACTAACGAGGGCATTGAGACGATTACCGCTTTTGCCGAGCAGGCCAAAGCCGTTGCCAATACCGCGATGGATACGGCGGATTCCGAGCAGATTGCCTCTTCTCAGAAACAGTTTAACGAACTGCTTCGTCAGATTGATCAGCTGGCTGAAGATGCCGGTTACAAAGGCGTTAATCTGCTTGAAGGAGATGAACTTACCGTTACTTTCAACGAAAGTCGTTCTTCCAGCCTTACCATTCTCGGTGAGAAGGCCGACTCGGCCAGCCTGGGTATAACCGAAGCCGTTGATTGGGATAAAAAATCGGATACGACAACAAATGCCGAAACGGCTCTTGCGACTGCCGAAGCCGTTGATATTAATAATGATGCAGGCGTTACCGCGGCAAAAACGGCTTATGATCAAGAAGTTCAGAAGCGTGTAGATGGTAACAATCCGACTTCGACGGAGCTGGAAAACGAGGCTCCTTTGAAGAAGGCGTATGAAGATGCTCTTGTTGCCGCACAGGAAAAGAAAGATGCAGACGTTGCCATTGCGCAGGAAGCGCTTAGCGCAGCCAAGAAAGCCGATATCAAAACGAATAAGACCGCTATTACAGAGTCGATTACACAGATTGAAGACGCAATCAATACCCTGCGTTCGATGGCTTCAACTTTCGGTAACAACTATTCGATTGTTCAGAACCGCCAGGATTTCACGGACAGCCTGATTAATGTCCTGACCGAAGGTGCCGACAATCTGACATTGGCCGATATGAACGAAGAGTCTGCCAACATGCTTGCTTTGCAGACCAGACAGCAATTGGCTATCAACTCTTTGTCTCTGGCATCTCAGGCCTCGCAGGCAGTATTGAAACTGTTCTGATTCGAATCGCTTTGGACGAAGGCAGCCCCGAAACGTCGGGGCTGTTTTTGTTTCTAATCTTTAATTCGGTTTTATGATTACCGAGACGGTGATATGAGCGGAAAATTTCGTCGCGGACGACAAATCGCGGATAATGTTTTAATAACTTGAAAAATAAGTCGGTTGTGTTAATAATGAAAGCAGTTTGTTTTTATGAGGATTGGATAATGCGCTCAGGGTTGATTTTATTCTTGCTGCTGACAGCTGTCGTTTCGGTCGAGGCTGCCGAAACTCAGGACGTCGTTTCTTTGTTTGACGGGACTTCGCAGGAGGGAAAAGTCGACGCGCAGGAAGAAAAAAAGGACAATCGCAGTATTTTTTCTTTCTTAAACTTCGGCCGGATGAATAAAGAAGCTCCGAAAATTACCGTTGCCGACGAAAAACGGCTGTCGCCTTTTGAGCAGTCTCTGAAATTGGCAGACGGCGGAGACGTCAATGCTCAGCTGTTGGTCGGTTATTCGTATCTCTACGGACAAAACGGTGCCGAAGTCGATTATGACAAAGCTTTTGAATATTATGCCAAAGCCGCCCTGCAAAATGACAGTGTCGGTCTCAACAACCTCGGCAGTCTTTATTACAGCGGCGTCGGTACCGGTCGCAATACCGCCAAAGCCGCCGTCTTATTTGAGAAGTCCGCCTCTCTCGGCAATGCCGAAGCCGCGGTTAATTTGGCTTTTATTCTGATTAGCGGCAACGGAGTTAAAAAGGATCCGTCCGCGGCCATGAATTTGTTTGAAAAAGCCTCTGCCTCCGGAAATATTCCGGCGCAGTTTATGTACGGCTATGCTCAATACGCGGGAAAATTGCGGGCGCAGAATTTTGCCGCCGCCGCGCCGTTGATCAAAAAAGCCGCCGATGCCGGTTTTGACGAGGCGCAGTATGTGGTTGCTCTCATGTATATCAACGGTCTCGGCTTTCCGCAACATTACGGGAATGCCGTCAAATATCTGCGCAAAGCCGCCGAGCAGGGAAGCGTTGAGGCAATGGTGACCCTGGGCGACATTTATGCGCGCGGCGAAAAATACAAAAAAGACATTTATCTTGCGCATATCTTTTTTAACCTTGCGGCAGTTCGCGGTGCTCCGACCGCTGCTGAAAAACGCAGCGTTTTGGAAGAAAAGATGAAAATTGAAGAGGTTTTGCAGGCGCAGACCGAAGCCGAAAACTTTCGCGAAAAAATCAGCGAAACAACTTCTTACATTCGTCAGACTTTCGGTCCCGGCATTCGCGCGTTTGTAGATGAGGCAAAGTAAGAAATCCTCCGTTTGCAGGGAGGCTTCTTCGGTCTTTGACCGTTAATTTTCGATTATTGCTTCTTGGGCTTGACAAAGTTTTGTTTGTTGCATATATTCCTTCTCACTTATGTATTTTTAAGATTTACTTTGAAAAAAGATGCAGTGACTTGAATTTTATTCGTTGAACACTCAAAATATTATTTATCATGGGACGAAAAGGATATTCTTTCGAGGAAGATTTTGTCGAAAATGCCGACATCTTCCGTGTGGTTGAGTATTTGTACGACCACAGTCTTCAACAAAAAAACGAAGTCTTGTTTATTTGCAGAGTTCTGAAGCGTATGGCGCTGGAAACGGGCAGATCGGAAAATACTCTCGAATATCAGACGTTATTATTTTATATCAGCAAGTATGGTTTCTTTTCCGAAACCGAATTGCTGATGCTTCGTTCTGTCAGTGCAGATCAGGCGGAAGATACGGAAACTTTAAGCCGTTTTCCGGAATTGGTTTGCGGTTTGATCGGCGAGTATGCCCGGCGCAGAGATTTTTGCGAGGAGGGGCAGGCTCTGGCGGAGGAATTGTTGCGCACCGGACGAGTTTCCGTTCCCGTGCCCGAATATTCCGACGAAAAGAAAGTTTATTTTAACCGCAGGTATATCCGCGAGTATACCGGTTATATCCGGTTTATGGGAATCTGCGTTCTTGACTGAGGAGAAGTTCTTACAAAAAAACGCTGTTTGTCATTGATGACGAAACAGCGTTTTTTTGTTTTGAGGACAGACGGATTATTTCTTGCCGGGTTTGACGTAGGCAATTGCCGAGTGTTCCTCGCAATAGGTTTGGCCGAGGCGGACTTTTTTGCCGCAGAAA
>CAYNBB010000017.1:16895-26904 GCA_964395655.1 uncultured Azospirillaceae bacterium
GCAATAGGTTTGGCCGAGGCGGACTTTTTTGCCGCAGAAATGGAAACCGGCGTCTTTGGGATCGCCGACCGGCCAGCGACAAGTATGGTTGTCAAGTTCGGTCAAAGACAGATTGCCGGAATGCTTCTCTTTGTGGAGAGGTGTTTTGGCCGCCATCGGATGAAACGAAGCTGTTTTGGCTCTGGGTTCCGGTTCTGCGGCGACCGGATGCCGTGCCGGTACTTCTTTGACCGGGGCGGACGCTTTTTTCTCGGCGGTTTTGGTTTCGGACGGAGCCGGTTTGGCCGGTTTGGCTTTTGGTGCTTTGGGAGCTTCCTCTTTCTTCTTTATCGGAGACGGACGACCCGACAGGCCGAGACGGTGCACTTTGCCGACAATGGAGTTTTTGGATACGTTTAACCTTTTGCCGATTTCACCGGTGGTAAGGCCTTCTTTCCACATCTTTTTGAGGTCTTCGACCATTTCGTCCGTCCAAGCCATGTACGTTCTCCTCCAAATGATAAAACTGATTGACTGAACTTATATTAGGTCAATATTTTTGCCGAGTCTAGTTTAATTTTGATTTATTGCTTCTTTTTTATATTTTTTTAGATTATATTCGTAGAGGAACAGGAATCGCATAAAGGAGAAGGGAATGAAAAGGCAGGTGGCGGCCACGGTTTTGGGAATTCTCAGTTTGTCGTGCGTCAGCGTGCGGGCGGAAGAGATGAAAGTTTCGGCCGAAATGCAAAAAGATTTGTTTCTGAGCATTTATCAGCAAAATCAGGCGCTGGTTAAAAGCGATTATAAACTCAAGCTCGCAGACGGCGTATCGGTGGTGGCGTTTGAGGGCGTTTCCGAACAGATACAGCCGCAGACGTCCCTGATTGACGGCAACGGAATTACGGTTTTGGAAAAAAATTACGAATATAATATTCTGAATCGCGAAAGCCTTTTGGACGCCTATGTCGGCAAGGAAGTCAGCGCGGTGACGATTGAACACGAAACAAGCAAGAATATTTTTGACAAGGCGCTGCTGATGAACAATGACTACGGAATGCCGATGCTCAAGTTCAGTTACGGCATTGATCCTCATTTTCCCGGGCGGATCGTGTTTCCCGACGTTCCGGCAAACCTGCGTCTGAAACCTACTCTGGTGGCCAAAGTCGCAAGCAGGGGCGGCGAAGCAAAAGACGTGTCGCTGAGTTATTTGAGCGGCGGTTTGAGCTGGAGCGGAAATTATGTGGCCGAGATCGTCGACGATCGGAAAATGAATTTGCAGTCCTGGGTGGAAATCAGCAACCGGTCGGGAACAGATTTTAAAAATGCCAAAGTGACGCTTGTTTCGGGAGACGTTAATAACGGAAGCGTTCAGCCGCGTCCGCTGATGGTGACTGCGATGCGCAGCGCGAATTATGATGCGGAGGTTGCAACAGACGACGGTTCCGGAGAGATCGCGGCGCAGCCTTTCGGAGAGTATTACAGTTATAATCTGCCCGGAAAGGCAGACGTCTTAAACAAGCAAAGCAAGCAAATAAGTTTGTGGAACGCGGCCGGCGTCGGGTATGAAAAACAATACAAACTGGTTTCTCCGCTGACGAATTATGCCAGAATGTTTGAACGCCGGCATGCCGCGGTGTCTTATAAGCTGACCAACAGCAAAGAGCGGAAGCTCGGGCAGCCGATGCCGAGCGGTACAATCCGTTTTTATGAAAAAGACGGCAGCGGCAATTTGTCGTTTATCGGTGCGGCTGAAATGCCGCGGCTGGCGGTTGACGAAAGCGCCGAGTTGAATATCGGCAAAAGCTACGATGTTTATGCAAACGGAAAAATCGTTAATATCAGCAAAATCGCCGAGAATACGACAGAAACCGGTTATGAAGTCGTCTTCTTTAACGCCGGCAAAAAAGAAGTTAAGGTTATCTGGGAGCAGAAGATTTCCGGCGAGGCAAAAGTTTTGAAAGAAAGTGCTGAAAGCAAACAGGTCGATGCCGGGTTGCTGCGGTGGCAGGTTAACGTTCCCGCCGGCGGCGAAAGCAAGCTCACGTATCAACTCAGACAGACAAGGAACTGATGCGCAGACTGGCAGCCATATTGATTGTGATGACGGGGCTGGCCGCGGCAGGAGCGGCCGGAGCCGTCTCAATGGCGGATTATCGCAGGTCTTTTGTGATTGATTTGGATAATGACCGCTTTCCGACGTTTGAAGAATTGGAAAAGCAGTTTAACGAAGAAAACAAGCTTTATGATCCGCGTTATCACAGCGTGTGGGAACTGCTCGGCGAATTTGACCGCGACTTTTATGCGCGCACGGCCACCTACGGCATTAACGAAAAACGATTGAAGCGGGACGAAGAGGAAGACATACTGGCAATCATCAATGCGATGCCGGAGGATATGTATCCGTATATCGGACCGATGCTGTTTTTGATTCCCAGCATGTCGGACAAGGTTTTGAACCTTCCGAAAATCAAGGAAACCAAAAACAAGTTTCCCGAGCGGATTGCGCCGCAACTCAAAGATGTTAAGAACTTGGAATTTTTGTCGCCGTTTTTGTACTACATCCTCAAACCCGAGATGTGGCCCGAGAATCGGAAGGACATCGAGATACCGCAGATGACGCCGTATCATCCGAAGGTGGTTTACGACGAAAAGTTTTATCAAAAGATAAAGTCGATCGTGCGCCCCGAAAAATATATGCTTGACGGCGAAATGCAAAACCGCGTGACGCGCAGCGAAATGCGAACCGTCAGTCCCGGGCGCGACACCGTGTTGACCTCGGCGGACGTACGGGCTTTTGCCGATACGATTGACGCCGTGGAAGACTGGTATCGCAGCGGCGACAACCGTTATCGGGTTTCGCAGGCGGCGGCAATGCTGATGGCCAGGGAGACGGCGGAAGATCCGACGATTGCACCGGGCGTGCGCGATTTGGTCAATCCCTGCGCGCGGCTGGTCATCAAGGCGAAAATTCTCGGCCGGGAACGCGATTTGGCGTTTCGGGTGGCCAAGGAAGGATTTACGCTGCACGAATGGGCTTATACCTGCGACAAGGTCGTCAAGGCTTATCGGGTGTCGCTGATGAACAGACATATGCTGCAGGCGCTCAAAAGCTATCGAAACGGTACTTATGACGATGAGATTGACAAGCTCAGTCCCAAGTATCGGGCGCTTAGATATTCGACCATGCAGGCGCTGACCGAAATGTATACGGTTCCGTTGGTTGACCTGCAGGAAGTGCGTAAGAATCGGAGTCTGCTCGAAGACAAGTGGCGCAAGTATAATTTTCAATTGGCAGAGACGCCGCTAACAAGAAATAACTGATTGAAATATCATATTTTTTTAATTTTTTTCTTGCAATTGCAAAAAAATGTATTGTATACATTCACAGAATATATTTTTTAACTTTTTTGCAAGGTGAATAAAATGGCTCGCGTTACAGTAGAAGATTGTATTGATAAAATTCCCAACCGTTACGAATTGTTGATGGTGGCTGCTCAGAGGGCAAAGGACATTTCGGCCGGCGCACCGCTGACGGTTATGCGCGACAATGACAAGAACTCGGTTGTCGCCCTGCGCGAAATCGCCGAAGAGACCGTCAGCATCGAAGAACTGCAAAAGTCTCTGGTTATGGGGTTGCAAAAATTTGTCGAGGTTGAAGAGCCCGAGGAAGAAGAGCTCGAAATTATGGCTGCCGAGAAAGAGCTGGCCGAGTTGGACGAGCAGTTTACCGGTCTGCTTCCCGATGCCGAACTGGACGGCAATATGCAGATTCACGGCGGCGATGACGATGCGCTTGATCTGGATGCCGAAGCCGACGGCGACGTTGATTTGGACGACAGCCTCGGTGACGTTTTGGAAGACGGTCTCGGCGACGAAGGTTTTGACGGCGCAGAAGATTTTGAAGAATAGCTCTTCTATTTAGTTGCATTAAGAGTTCCGGAAGTTTAGACTTATTTAATAAAAACGTGATAAGTCTTAAATATCTGGAACTTTTTTTGTAATGTACAGGCAGAGGCTTTATGTTAAGACAGTATGAATTAGTTGATTTGGTCAAATCTTACGATCCGGACGCCGACGAGGACGCGTTGAACCGCGCCTACGTATTTGCGATGAAAAAACACGGCGCCCAGCTCAGGACGTCGGGGGATCCGTATTATTCGCATCCGGTGGAAGTGGCCGGCATTCTGACCAAATTCAAACTTGATTCGACGTCGATTATCGCCGGGCTGCTGCATGATACGGTCGAAGACACCGATACGACGGTGGAGGAAATCCGCAAGTTGTTCGGCGGGCAGGTGGCGCAGATTGTCGACGGTCTGACCAAACTCGCGATGATTGAACAGAAATCCGCCAACAACAAACAGGCCGAGAATTTCCGCAAGCTGCTGTTGGCGATGTCGGAAGACATCCGCGTGTTGCTGATTAAGCTGGCGGATCGTCTGCACAACATGCGCACGCTGCATTTCTGCGCGCCCGAAAAGCGCGCGCGCATTGCCAAGGAAACGCTTGACATATATGCGCCGCTGGCCGAACGCATCGGTATGCAGGAGGTTAAAACCGAGCTGGAAGGTATTGCCTTTGCAGAACTGCACAAAGAAGCCTATGAGTCCATTCAGGCGCGTCTGAACTTCTTGCGCGAGCAAGACAGCGACCTGGTGCCCAAGATTATCGCCCGGCTTGAAAAAGACATGAAAGAGAACGACATAAAGGCCAGCGTCTCGGGGCGCGAGAAATCGCCGTATTCCATCTGGCGCAAGATGCAACAGAAGAACGCTTCGTTTGAGCAATTGTCCGATATTATGGCTTTCCGCATCATTGTTGACGACGTCGGAGCGTGTTATCAGGCGCTCGGCGTGGTGCACAGCAAATATCACATGGTGCCGCGGCGTTTTAAGGATTATATTTCCACGCCCAAGCCCAACGGGTACAAGTCTATTCATACCGGTGTCATCGGTCCTGAAAACACGCGTATCGAGATTCAGATCCGCACGCAGGAAATGCACGAAGTTAACGAAAAAGGCGTGGCCGCGCATTGGGCTTATAAACAGGGAGAACGCGTGGTCGGCAAAAACTTCCGCTGGATCCGCGAATTGCTGGAAATCCTGGAGCAGGCTTCCAATCCCGAAGAATTTTTGGAAAATACCAAGCTGGAGATGTATAACGATCAGGTGTTCTGTTTTACGCCCAAGGGCGATTTGATCGGTCTGCCGGTTAATTCGACGCCGGTCGATTTTGCCTATGCGGTGCATTCTTCGGTCGGCGATACCTGTGTCGGTGCCAAAATCAACGGTGAAATTCGGCCGCTGCGCACGGTTCTGCAAAACGGCGATCAGGTCGAAGTTTTGACTTCCAAAGCGCAGCACCCGTCAACGGAATGGGATCGTTTCGTGGTGACCGGCAAGGCCAAGGCGGCAATCCGGCGCTATGTGCGCGCACACAAACGCGATCAGTTTATCACGCTCGGTCAACAGCTGCTTGAGCGGACGTTTAAAAATGAAAATCTGGAATTCGGCGAAAAAGGGCTGATTAACGTTCTGCCGAATTTTGAGGCGGAATCGATTGACGACATTTATGCCAAAGTCGGCGAGGGACTGGTGACGGCCTGGGATGTCATGAAAGCGGTTTATCCGGCCTATAAGCAGTCCAAACTCGGCAAAGTCGTGAAATCTCTGACATTCAGCAAAACGCCCCGAAAAGACAAGTCAAAAGCCGAGCCTCTCAAGATAAAAGGCCTGATTCCCGGTATGGCGGTGCATTATGCCGGTTGTTGCCATCCGCTGCCGGGCGACCGGATTGTCGGTATCGTGACGACCGGAAAAGGCGTAGCCATCCATACGATTGACTGCAAACTGCTCGAAAAGTTTGCCGACGAACCGGAGCGCTGGCTTGACATTTCGTGGGGTGACGCGGTTGACGACTCTCCTCATATCGGCCGGTTGAAGCTGATGTTGGCCAACGAGCCGGGAGCGCTCGGAGATTTGTCAAACTTGATTGCCCGCAACAACGGCAATATATGTAATCTGAACATTGTTAACCGGACAGTCAGTTATTTTGAGCTGCTGGTTGACGTTGAGGTCAAGGATTTGAAGCACCTGACCGATATTATAGCGGCGTTGCGCGGCTCCAAAGTCGTCTCGTATGTTTCGCGCGCGGGCTGACAACGGATTTTATTGCAGGAGGGCTTTTTTTGTTCAGACGTCGTCACAAGCCAAGTCGGGCAGTTCGTTTGCGAAATATGGTCTGGCCGAAATGCGGCTGGAAGCGTTACGGACAATATATTTTGCTGCGGTTTAACCGCCTGAAGGGAACGCCGCGGGAAATTGCCGCCGGGGCGGCCTGCGGCGTGGCGATTTCGTTTACGCCTTTTGTCGGGTTTCATTTTGTGCTGGCGGCGATAACGGCTTGGCTGGTGCGCGGCAATATTCTGGCCAGCGCTTTGGGAACGGCGGCGGGCAATCCGTGGACTTTCCCGTTTATCTGGATTTCGGTATTGTATACGGGGCGTCGTTTTTTGGGGTTGAGCGAGGTTCCGGAGGCAAAAATTGATTTTTTACAGGTGTTTGAAAAAGGCATGCATGCGCTTATGACGTTTGATTTTACGATGTTTTTTCATGACATCTGGCCGGTTTTGTGGCCGATGATGGTCGGGTGTATCCCGTTTTATATTGTTTCGTGGCTGTTCAGCTATTATCTTTTGAAAATTGCTTTGGAAAAAATTGCCGCGCGCAGAAAAGGAAAAAGAGCATGATTGCCGGATTGGGAGCCGATATTGTCAATATCGAACGGATTGAAAAAATACTGTCACGTTTCGACGAACATTTTGTGAGCAGATTTTTTGCGCCTTCGGAGCAGGAGGATATTCGGGCGGCTTTCAAATCGGATCGGCAGCGCGCCTGCAAAACCGCCAAATATTTTGCGGCCAAGGAGGCCGCGGCCAAGGCGCTGGGCACCGGTTTTCGCGACGGTATCGAATGGCGGGAGATCGTCGTTCGGCATGATGAATTCGGAGCGCCGCAGCTTGTTTTCGGCGGCAAGGCGCTGGAACGGGCGCAGAAATTATGCCCGGGCGGAGACTTTCGAATCCTGCTTAGTTTAAGCGATGATTATCCCTTTGCGCAAGCGGTTGTTATTATTGAAAAAATCTAGTTGTCATCTGCAAAAAAACGGTTATTATGGCAGCAATTGTACATTAGAGAAAAAGAAAAGAGAAATTTGATGGATAAAGAAGAGAGTCTGGGCGATACCCTTAAAACAGTTTTTTATGCGATACTGATTGCGATTTTTATACGGACGGTATGGTTTGAGCCTTTTAAGATTCCTTCGGGCTCGATGTATCCGACGTTGTATGTCGGAGACTATCTGTTTGTTTCCAAATACACTTACGGATATTCCAAGCATTCGTTGCCGTGGAGCCTGCCGTTGTTTGACGGGCGGATTTTTGCTTCGGCGCCCGAACGCGGCGATGTTGTGGTTTTCAAATATCCGCAGGACAACAAAACCGATTTTATCAAAAGGGTTATCGGTCTGCCCGGAGACAAAATCAAGCTTACCGGTGGCCGCCTTTACATCAACGGAAAAATTGTCGAGCGCAAAAAGCTGGATGATTTTATCATCCGCACGGCCGACGGCAGTGCCGAGAGATACCGCCAGTATGAAGAGACTTTGCCGAACGGCGTGAAGCACAACATACTGGAAGTGTCCGACAGCGAGCCGAATGACGAATTTGCAGAGTTAGAAGTGCCGCAGGGAACTTATTTTATGATGGGGGATAACCGTGACCGTTCGGACGACAGCCGCGTAAACGTCGGTTTTGTTCCGGAAGAGAATCTGGAAGGAAAAGCCCGCTTTTTGTTCTTTTCGCACAATGACGAAGACGCGTGGTACCTGCCGTGGACCTGGCCCAAGAAAATCCGCTGGTCGCGTCTGTTCTCGAGCATAGGCTGATGAGCATGGAAAATCTTGAAAAACTGGAACATATTCTGAAACACAAATTCCGCAACCGGGAGCTGTTGCGCAAAGCGCTGGTGCACAGTTCGGTCAATTCGCACGCCGACCATAACTACGAGCGGCTGGAGTTTTTGGGCGATCGGGTGCTCGGAGTTTCCATTGCGTCTCTTTTGTATCGGATTTTTCCGCACGAGCCGGAAGGAAACCTGTCGCAGCGGTTTACCGGCCTTGTCTGCAAGGAAACGGTGGCGCAGGTCGGACGGACGCTTAATCTCGGCGATTTTATGATTGTGGCCAACGAGGATATCCGCAGGAACGAAAACGTGCTTTGCGACGTCTGCGAGGCCGTTATCGGCGCCATTTATATCGATGCAGGCGTCGAGGGCGCGATTAATTTCGTAAACAATCACTGGCGCGAGCTGATAGATCGCAACGTAGCGCCGCCGAAGGACGCCAAGACGCGGCTGCAGGAGATTGCGCATGTCAAAAATCTGGAACAGCCGGTGTACAGGCTCAAAGGGCGTTCGGGGTCGGAGCATGAACCCGTTTTTGAGATTGCCGTCAGTTTGGGCGGAGAATATGAGGTTGTCGGGTTTGGGCGCAATAAAAAAGCTGCGGAATTTGACGCCGCGGCCAAGATGCTGGAGCGGATTTCGTGAGTGAGGGGCAGGAAATGACACGCTGCGGCTTTGTGGCCTTAATCGGAGCGCCCAATGCCGGAAAGTCGACAATTACCAATAATTTTACAGGTTCCAAGGTTTCGATTGTCTCGCCAAAGGTGCAGACCACGCGTACGTTGGTCAAGGGAATCGGCATTGAGGGCAATACGCAGATTATTTTTATCGACACGCCGGGGATATTCAAGCCCAAGCGGCGGCTTGACCGCGCGATGGTGGGTTCGGCCTGGGAGGGTGTCGGCGATGCCGATGTCATTGCGCTGGTAGTGGATGCCAAGCGCGGGTTTGACGACGAGACGCGCAGCATTATCGCGCGGCTCAAAAAGCGCAGACTGGAAGCGATTTTGGTTATCAATAAGGTCGATTTGGTTCAAAAAGAAAAGCTGCTCGGTTTGAGCGCGGCGCTGAATGCCGAATTTCCGTTCGGGGAAACGTTTTTCATTTCGGCGCAAACGGGGCAGAATACGGAAGATTTTTATCGTTATCTGGCTGACAATCTGCCCGAGAGTCCGTGGTATTATCCTGAGGATCAGATATCGGACATGCCGCTGAAACTTTTGACAGCCGAAATCGTGCGCGAAAAACTGTTTATGTTTCTGCATCAGGAATTGCCGTACGCGCTGACGGTGGAGCCCGAATTGTGGGAACGCCGCGAAGACGGATCGGTTCGTGCCGAGATTACGATTTATGTCGAGCGTGACAGCCAGAAGATAATTGTTCTCGGCAAGGGCGGCGCGATGATTAAACGTATCGGTCAGGCGGCGCGCAAGGAACTGGAAGAACTGCTGGAAGAGCGTATTCATCTCTTTTTGTTTGTTAAAGTGCGCGAGAATTGGCAGGAAGACGCGGCAAGGTATAATGCCTGGAATTTGAATTTTAATGCATAGTTAATAGTGATTAGTGATTAGTGATTAGTTATTAGTTATTAGTGATTAGTCGTTTGTGATTCGTATTCTCTTTAGTGTCATTCCGGCGAAGGCCGGAATCTCAGAGATGCCGGAACGAGCCCGGCATGACAAGAATGGGAAGTTTCGACATGACAGGGATCGGTAGTGATTAAGAAATACGGAAAGACGAACCCCGATTCAGGAGTGAATCGGGGCTTGTCTGAGTTTGTCGTGTGATTATTCTACCAGATCTACATTTGCACACATTATACACTTTGTTATGGATGTTCCACCGCATTCGGCTTCCGTACCGCAGCGATAGCAGGTATTTCCGTTCGTTGAGGTTGTACCATTGGGTGTAATGCCGTAAGTACAATTGCTGCAAGCTTCGGTATCTGAAGCCAGAAAACCTGAAGAACAGGAGTCAATGGTTGGCGTAGCAGCCGTACCGGTGCACTTATAATAGGTCGAATCTGACGGACATGTTACTTTTGTCTGTCCGACCAGACAGCCCAA
>CAYNBB010000018.1:0-25970 GCA_964395655.1 uncultured Azospirillaceae bacterium
CTCAAAAATTCCAAAGACAACGAAGATTTCTTCAATACCATGAATTCTTAAAAATTTTTGAATAAACTCATTAATGGCGGATTATATCACTCCGCCATTAATTATATTATGGTCTCTTTCAAACTTGACCCTCTCTCTTACAGTCACCTTCGGGCATGACAAAAAGGGGGCACGGCGAAATGCTCATATACGCACTAAAGTACACTCCGCTTTCACCACCCCTGGAAATCACTCTATCTGAACCATTCTCCGAACATTGCTTTTTTTGTTTTTTCCATAAAAACCTTCCTCCGGGCACTTTTTTACCGTCTTCCTCGGACAGGGCGAGGCAAAAAATTGCTTCGGCGAAGCAATTTTTAACGCAGGTTACGCGTGCGTTAGTTTGTGAGCCAGCGACAGCGAAGCGAAACAAACGTTACGTCAGCGGTGACCGAAGCGACTTAGGTTCGCTGTATGCGAACTTAGGAGCAAGAAAAAGTCCTTGATCGGAGGATCCAAAATAACCATATAGCCTTATTATATTCAAATTTCCGAATATAAACATCTCTACTGAGGGTTGAATTTATTTATAATATCTATTTTATATGATTGTGTCTGTTGTTCAGAGCTTGCCAAGCAGATAGTTTTTAACGTCTTTCATATTATAGAAAATTTCGCTTACGTTAAGGTTTCTGATTTCTTCTTCAATATGCAGACCGCTGTATAAATCGCTGCCCAAAAATGCAACGACGTTCATTCCGGCGCGAACGCCGGCATTCATCCCCGCCAGCGAATCTTCAATAACAAAACAATCCTCGTGTCTGTATCCCATGACCTCGGCGGCAAGCAGATACAAATCCGGCTCCGGTTTGCCGTAGGCAACCATGTCGGCACAAAAGACCTTTTCGGGCGGAAAATATTTTTCGATACCGACCATTTTGATTTTCTTTTCGGTTTTTGAGGTTATTCCGCCGGTGGCGATGCATTGTTCAAATTCCTGAAGTTTGAAAATGTCTTCAATGCCCGGAGTCAGAACAAAGCCGTTAATCATTTTTTGCAGATCGCGCGCCATTGCTTCATTCCAGAATGTATCGTCGGTATTGATTCCGATTTTATCAAGGACTTCTTTTTTTGTTTTATCGCTCATTCCGGCCAGAAAAGAAATTGTTGTCTTAAAATCCCAGTTGACGCCGAATTTTTCGTTTAAGAGTTCCATGCGGTTTTGCAACCATAGCTTTTCGGTATCGGCAATAACGCCGTCAAAATCCCAGATAATTAGTTTCTTTTTCATTAATACAACTTTCAGTTTAAAAAATATGAGTCCGTTAAAAGCGCGTACAAAAGATTTTTACCTATTTTATTATAAACATGTTAACAAAGAATAAAACCACGCTCCTGAGTCAAAAAAACGGCCTTTTGGGGCTTGCAACATTTTTACAATCCTTTTATAAGGAAAACAGAGGTGAAAAATGGACAATCAGACAATTTATGCGCTTTCGACGGTCTTCGGCAAATCCGGCGTCGCTGTTATCCGTGTTTCCGGTTCCGGCGCGTCGAAAATAATTTCGGCCATGACGGATTTAAATCCGGCGGCTGTCAAACCGCGTTATGCGCATTTTGTAAAATTGCGTCACGCTGTTTCCAAAGAGCTGTTGGACAAATGCCTGCTGCTTTACTTCAAGGCGCCGCACTCTTTTACCGGCGAAGACGTGATAGAATTGCATACGCACGGTTCCAGAGCGGTGATTGCCGCGGTAATGGATTCTCTTGCGCAGATTGAAGAATATCGTCTGGCCGAGCCCGGCGAATTTTCCAAACGCGCTTTTTACAACGGCAAAATGGATTTGACAGAGGCGGAAGGCCTGGCCGATCTGATTGACGCCGAAACCGCCGAACAGCAGAAATACGCCGTTCGGCAGATGGACGGCGGGCTCAAAGATATTTATGAAGGCTGGCGCGAAACTCTGGTTAAAATTTTGGCGCATCTTGAGGCTTATATAGACTTTCCCGACGAAGACATTCCGCAAGATATTGTTTCCGATATGCAGAACACTGTATTTAAACTTGTCGGTGACATCAAAAAACATTTGCAGAACGATACTGTCGGCGAACGTCTGCGCGAAGGTTTCAGGGTGGCTATCATCGGCGCGCCCAATGCCGGAAAATCGAGCCTGCTTAATCAGATTGCCAGACGTGAAGCCGTTATCGTTTCAGATATAGCCGGAACCACGCGTGACGCTGTTGACATTCATCTTGATTTGGGCGGTTATCCCGTAATGTTTACCGATACCGCCGGCCTGCGCGAAACCGACGAGGAAATAGAAAAAAAAGGAATAGCCGTTGCGCATGATAAAGCCCGACAGGCTGACTTGGTAATATATTTGTTTGATGCTTCAAAAGACTCTGCTCAAGATATTGAAAAATATAAAAAAGAATTTGCGGAAAAACTGCTCGTCGTTGCCAACAAACGCGACAAACTTTCTTCGGAACAAATCGCCGGCCTGCAAAAATCCGGATGTTTGGTTATATCCGCAAAGCAGAATATGGGTACTGATAAATTGCTTGAAGACATAAAGGAACGTATCAGCGCCCGTTTTACCTCCGGCTCCGGATTGTTAATCAGTCGTCGGCGCTATCGTGAGGCGTTGCAAAATACGGTGGATTTTCTGCAAAATTTCGGCTTTGACAAAGAAATCGAACTGACGGCCGAAGATATTCGTCTGGCAGCGCGCGAAATAGGCAAAATCACCGGACGTATAGAAGTTGATGAAATTCTGGACAAGATTTTCGGATCGTTTTGTATCGGAAAATAACAAATAAGGTAAAAAAATGGATACGACAGATTATGACGTAATAGTGATTGGCGGCGGCCATGCCGGTTGCGAAGCATGTGCCGCAGCCGCCCGCGTCGGCGCCAAAACGGCGCTGATAACGCACAAAATCTCGACCATCGGCGAGATGTCGTGCAATCCGGCTATCGGCGGGCTCGGCAAAGGACATCTGGTTCGCGAGGTTGATGCTTTGGACGGTCTGATGGGCAAGGTTATTGACAAGGCCGGCATACAGTTTCGCATGCTTAACGCTTCCAAAGGACCGGCCGTTCGCGGTCCGCGGGCGCAGGCCGATCGCGAATTATATAAAAAATATATGCTTCAGGAACTCAGGGAACAGCCGAACCTTGATTTGATAGAGGCAGCCGCCGAAGGTTTTGTTTTGTCCGGGGACAGGATTTGCGGCGTTAGACTTGCTGATGAAACGGTCTTGAATGCCAAAGCCGTTGTTCTGACGTCGGGAACGTTTCTGAACGGCATTATGTTTATCGGTCACGAGAGTACGGTCGGCGGTCGTGTCAATGATGTTTCCTGTATCGGGATAACATCGTATTTAAAGTCTTGCGGCCTCAAAGTCGGTCGTCTTAAAACGGGTACCCCTGCCCGTCTTGACGGAAAAACCATCAATTGGAGCATTTTGGCGGTTCAGAACGGAGACGAACATCCGCAACCTTTTTCGTATCTGACAAAAGAAATTACCAATCCGCAAATCCAATGCTTCATTACTCACACCAACGAACAAACGCATAAAATTATTCGCGATAACTTTTCCAAATGCGCGTTGTTTTCCGGTCTGATAACCGGCGTCGGCCCGCGTTATTGTCCGAGCATAGAAGACAAGCTTGTCAAATTTGCCGATCGCACCGGTCATCAGATATTTTTGGAGCCGGAGGGATACGATACCGATGTCGTTTATCCAAACGGGATTTCCACTTCCCTGCCCGCCGATGTTCAGGAACGGTTCATTCATACGATGAAAGGTCTTGAAAATGTCCGGATTATCCGGCCGGCCTATGCGATTGAATATGACTATGTCGATCCGCAGGAATTGAATAATCGTCTTGAGTGTAAAAAGGTTTCAGGCTTGTTTTTGGCCGGTCAGATAAACGGTACGACCGGTTATGAGGAAGCTGCAGCGCAAGGGTTGCTGGCAGGCGTAAACGCGGCACATAAGGCTCTCGGCGACGAAAAGGAACTGATTATCGATCGCTCGGAGGGGTATATCGGCGTTATGGTGGACGACCTGATAACCAAAGGTGTTGACGAACCCTATCGGATGTTTACTTCTCGTTCCGAATATCGTCTGTTTTTGCGCTCGGACAACGCCGATATGCGCCTGACCGAAAAAGGCTGGCACAGCAGCTGCGTCGGAGAAAATAGATACAGTGTATTTAAAGCCAAAAAAGCTTCTTTGGAAAAGTATCGGGCGTTGTGTGACGAATTGTATACGACGCCGCGCGAATTGGAAGCCGCCGGTGTCAATATCAAAATTGACGGCACCAAAAAAACGGCTTTTAATGCCATGTCCTATGTTGATGTTTCACGTGAAACAGTCAATCGTATTTGGCCGCAGCTTGCACAAATGCCGGATGACATATTCGAGCAGATTGAGATTGAGGCCAAATATGCGGGCTACATCAAGCGTCAGCTTGCCGATATAGAGGTCTTTAAGAAAGACGAAAATCTGCGTCTGCGGGAAGACATCGATTATTCCAAAATCGGCGGATTATCGCGCGAAATGATAGCCAAATTGTCCAAGGTCAAACCCTCGACCATTGGCGAGGCTTCTCGTATTCCCGGTGTTACGCCTGCCGCCGTCACCGCAGTTTTAGGATATGTTAAAAGATGACACGGGAGTATCCGTTACCGGAAGTTGCCAAAAAAATTTGGCAGGAAGGTTTTGATTATCGTTGTGCCACAACTGAATTTAAGGTGCGGGACGAATATGTTTTTCATACCACCGGCGTTGCCGAAACGGCGCAAATAATTGCCGCGCACACCTCCGATATGAATCCGGAAAAAGCTTATGTTGTCGGACTTTTGCACGATTACGGCAAAAAATATGACGAACGGGCAAGCGGAATATTTCATGCCCGCGCCGGTTTTGAAGAACTCAATGCCATGGGCTATCCGGCGGCAACCAAAGTCTGTCTGACGCACAGCTTTCCGAGCCGCGATTTCCATGATGAGGATTATGCCTCGTATCCGGCCGAATGGCTGGAATGGGCGCATTGCGAGCTTGCAAAAGTGACATATGACGATTATGATCGTCTGATACAACTTTGTGACATGTTTTTTGAAGGAATGCAAAAGGTTGGTTTTGAAACCAGATTTTCAGGCATTGTCCGGCGTTACGGTCTGAAACCGGAAGACGTCGAAAATCTGCGCAAAAGTGCCGAGCGAAACCTGGCTTATTTTGAGATTAAAACAGGTTTGAGAATTTACCAATTGTTAAATATAAAAACGGTATAATATTTTCCTGGAATAAGGAAAATAAAATGGTTTTGCCGACAAAAAAAGAAGCACAAGAACTTTTTGATTACATCTGCCAGAAAACGGATTATTTTAATTGCCGCAACGGCCTGCCGGAAGGAACATCGCGCCGTCATTATCTGCGCGTTGCTGAAAATGCCGCACGGATAGCTTCCGCCACGCCGTCCTTAAATTCCGAAAAAGCCTATATTTTGGGTCTGCTGCACGATTATGGCGAATTTAAGGAACAAAAAGACCGCCGCAATTTTCACGGTACGGCCGGCTATGATGAAATGATGTCTTTTGGTTTTGACGAGGTTGCGCGCACCTGTCTGAGCCATAGTTTTTTTGACGGTTGCATTACGCCGGAGAATTATTCCTCCTACCCTGCCGATTGCATTCTGCGCGCCGCAGAAATTATTTCTGCTAATCCTTTTGACGATTATGACCGGCTTATTCAGCTGAGCGACCTGATGGTTAAGGCGGACAAAGTGGCCACAATCGACGAACGTCTGGATTTTGTTGCTGCAAAATACCATGTTCCGGCTGATATCATCTCTTTCAAAAAAGAACGCGCTCACGAGCTGAAGAAGTATTTTGACAATCTCTGCGGCAAAGATGTTTATCATATCCTGGGACTGATAAATAATGACTGAAGTTCAGAATTTTACTTACCACAGCCACAATAATTCACAAGGAATTTTTGATGGCAGCAACAGTGCGGAAGAAATGATCGGCAAAGCCGAAGAATTGGGCTTTGAGGCAATCGGCGTCAGCAATCATCTTTGCCTTCATCCTAATATGCCGTTGGCAAACAAAATGTTTTTTAACAATCCGCAGAAGGCTTTGGACGTATATAAGAGAATGTATGCCGAGCTTGATGAAGTTGCCGCCGGTCATAACATAAAAGTTTACAAAGGTTTTGAAGTGGATTTTTTTCCGTCGGCAGTTTGGCGCAACTGGTTTGAGAAGCTGATAAAACAATTGGATTATGATTATCTGATAGGCGCCTCGCATTTTACGCGAAATGCCGACGAAACTTTTATGTGCAACATTTTTCATCTGAAAAGCTTACCGAACGATACGACAACGCAGGAAATAGACGAGTTGCTCCGTGGATATTGGGATAATGTTTTGGGAGCGGTTCAAAGCGGTTATTTCGATTTTATAGCACACTTTGATTATTGTACGCAATTTGATCTATGTATGACGCCCGAATGGGATGATATTAAGTGGAAGGTTATAGATGCTCTTTCTTCGCGTAAGCAGCCGTTTGAAATTAATAGCGGCGGCATAAGCCGGATTGGTCGGCCTTTTCCAAATTGGAACATGGCAGAAGAACTTGTCCGGCGGGAAGTTCCTGTCGTGATCAGTTGTGATTCTCACAAAACATCGGATATAGGGAGGCATTTTGCAGAGGTAGAAGATTTTCTTTCCTCAACAGGCTGTAAACAGCGTTTTAAACTGTCGAAATAATTAATAAAATGAGTCAATAAACACTGCTTAACTGATTGTTTTTCGGGGTCTATTTTTATTAGTTCAAATATGTGTTTATAACTCTCTTTTTTGTGTTTTAAATTTTTTGTAAAAATTATAAAAATAAGTTATGAAAAATTTTATGCAGAAATACGATGTTTCACGTGAAACATTTGAAAAGTTACAGACCTACCAAAATCTTTTGACAGAGTGGCAGACTAAGTTTAATTTAGTCAGCAACGGCTCGTTGAACGATGCTTGGAATCGTCATTTTATCGACTCTGTTCAATTGTTTAAATATCTTCCCAAAGACTGCAAAACGTTGCTCGACTTTGGTTCCGGCGCTGGATTCCCGGGGCTCGTTCTGGCAGTCGTTGCAGCGGAAAAAACGCCGTATTTAAAAGTTACGCTGATTGAATCGATAGCTAAGAAAACACTGTATTTAAAAGAAGTTGCCGCACAGTTGGGGTTGGATGTCAATATTATCAATGACAGAATCGAAAATATCCAGCCGCAAAAAGCAGACGTCATTACTTCGCGCGCCATGACCTCTTTGAACGGCTTGCTTGGATATGCCTGTCGTTTCTGCAAACCCGAAACGGTCTGTATTTTTCCCAAAGGCAAAAAATATGCCGAAGAACTTGCCGATGCGCATCGGCATTGGAAATTTAAATGCAAAATAGAGGCGTCCGATGTCAGTGACGAAGGACGTATTCTGATAATTTCAAACTTACGCAAAATTAAAGGAGACAAAAATGCCTAGAATTTTGGCAATCGCAAACCGCAAAGGCGGCGTCGGCAAAACCACCACCACCGTGAACGTCGCCACCGCCATGGCTGCGACCGGTAAAAAAGTATTGGTTGTAGATCTGGATCCGCAGGGAAACGCGTCAACCTCCATGGGAGTCAACAAAAAAGGTTCCATGCCTTCTTCCTATGACGTTCTTATCGGCAAGGTTAAATTGTCACAGGCGGTTGTTTGGACCGAGATTCCGAATTTTTCGTTGATACCTTCGTCTCCTGATCTTGCCGGAGCCGAGATTGAACTGGTCGATGTCGATAATCGCGAATTTCGCCTTAAGCAGGCTTTGGGCAAGGATGCCGTCAATTATGATTATATTCTGATTGATTGCCCGCCGTCTTTAAGCCTGGTAACCATAAACGCCTTGGTTGCTGCCGACGCCGTAATTGTGCCCCTGCAATGCGAATTTTTGGCATTGGAAGGCGTAACCGACCTGATCCGCAACATCAACGTAATCAAGAAGCGTTTTAATCCTGCTTTGGCTTTGCACGGCGTCGTTTTAACCATGTACGACAAGAGAAACAACCTTTCTCAGATGGTTGAAGACGATGTCCGCAGTTTCTTCGGCAAAAAGGTTTACAATACCGTTATTCCGAGAAATGTCCGCATTTCCGAAGCGCCGTCGCACGGAAAACCGGTTCTGCTGTATGATTTCAAATGTCCGGGCTCGCAGGCATATATCAGTCTGGCCGGCGAAGTTCTTAGAAGAGAAAAGGAATTGATTGCATGTTAGATAACGAATTGGACGAATTGCTCAATGACGCACCAGCCCCGGTGTCTCATGACGAACATCGCAAAAGAAAAAGTCTCGGCCGCGGTCTTGAGGCTTTGATGGGCGGCATTGACGAAGATATCGACCTTAAATCCGCCGAACACAAAAATATCAGTACGGTCAGCATTGATACGATTATTCCGGGTAAATTCCAGCCGCGCACCGAGTTTGCCGAAGACGCGTTGCGGGCTCTGGCCGATTCCGTAAAGGAAAAAGGCGTTTTACAACCGTTGTTGGTGCGTCGTCAAAACGACAAGTACGAACTTATTGCAGGTGAACGCCGCTGGCGTGCGTCCAAACTTGCGGGATTGTCCGAAGTTCCCGTCATTGTCAAAGAGCTTACGGATCAGGAAGTGCTCGAAACGGCTTTGGTCGAAAATATTTTGCGCGAAAACCTTTCCGCCGTCGAAGAAGCCGAAGGTTATCAGCGCCTGATTGACGAGTTTTCGCATACGCAGGAGGCTTTGGCGCAGATTGTCGGCAAATCGCGCAGCCATATCGCCAATACATTGCGTCTGCTCGGTCTTCCGCTTTCCGTTCGGGAGATGATTAAGGACGGACGTCTTTCCGCCGGACACGCGCGTGCTTTGGTCGGTTTGGACAACGCCGAAGAACTTGCCGCCGAAATTATCAAAAAGGATTTGAATGTTCGCGAGGCCGAAGAACTCGCCGCCAAACGAAAAAACAACGGCGAAACGGCGCCGAAATCAAAAGCTCACGGAGAAAAAAGCGAAGACATCTGCGATATTGAGCGTGCATTAGTCAAAACGCTAGGTCTGCGCATCAAGATTACGCCGAACAAACAGGGAGGCGGCAAAGTCGTTTTGCAGTATTCTTCGGTTGCCGAGCTTGATATGATTATCGATACGCTTGAGCAGAAACGCAAAAACGAAACAGCAGAACAGAACGCTGTATTTAAAGCGTCGAAAACTGAAACAAACGATAAATTTTCAATCAAAATCATAGATTAAGGAACTAAAGATGACAATACTTGATAAAATGCTCGAAAACTGCGAAAAAGCAGGTTATGCAACAACCAAAAACGTTCAGAAGATTGCAAATGCCAAGCAGATGATGTTTGGCGAGGCCGAATGGCAAAGATGTCCCTGTGACGGACAGAATCCGGCTCGTTACTGCATTTCCGAAACCTGTCGGGCCGATATTGAACGCGACGGCGAATGCCATTGCCATTGCTACCGCAAAAAAACCGCGGACGAATAATTATCCAAAAAGACTTTCTGAAAACGAAAGTCTTTTTTTTACTCAATATTTACTAAAAGACATTAAACTTTTAAGAAAAATATGGATTAAATAAAATTAGTGTGTTTTAATCTTTACAGGCAACCGGAGAGAGGAGAGGCCGATGTTTTTCTTGAAAAAAATCTTATGGGGTTTTGGCGCTTTGTTTTTGATTCTGCTTGGCGGCGCCGGGACGCAGAGTGAAAGCATGCTTCTTCAGGGCAGCGGTTTTTTAGGACTGATTATCGGTCTGATCGTCTTGTATATTTTTGCTAAAATGGCTTGGCGCGCAATGGGCTGTCTGCCGTCAATCTTTTTGATTTTCGCCATTGTCGTTTTCATTCTTTATGCAATCGGCGCCTTTAGCGGCGGCATCGGCAACATAGGCAGCAATTTGCGCGGTTTTTTGGGGCAGGGGCAAAGCCGCGGTCGGACGGTTGCTGCTTCCGCATCGCAGGCCGGCGTGGTTAGTCTGATTAACGAAGAAGAGCTTGATATGCCGATCAGCGAAAGTTTTTCGTCTCCTCGGGGACAGGCGTCGGCTCCGGCCGAATCTCAGCGGGAAAGCGGCGGTTGGTTCGATTCTCGGAAACAGGAAGACAAAGGGTTCAATCCCAAAAATTATCCGGCGGTCTATTCAAGCGCTCAGGTTGTCAGTGCAGATACGTTGATAATAGGCGGCCGTTATCTGCGTTTGTTCGGAATCGACGCGCCCGAAAACAATCAGACCTGTGCCGATCGTACCGGACGTTCCTATGCCTGTGGTCGTCAGGCAACGTCCTGGCTCAAAGGCTGGATTGCCGATAATGAGCTTGAATGCCGCATTGTTCGGCAGGATCAGGACGGAAACATGATCGGAATTTGCTCGCTGGGCGCTTATGATTTGGGCGCGGCATTGGTGAACGCCGGATGGGCGGTTGTTTACAGTCAGCATTCCGATATCTATATGCCGTATCAGGTTCAGGCTCAGAACAATATGCGCGGTTTGTGGCAGGGCGAATTTTATATGCCGTGGGATTGGCGCAAGATTCAGTCGCGCAAACCCAAAATCAAGGTGATCAATAAGCCTAAAACCCGCAAAAGAACTTTTTTGAATCCGATGGGGGATTAAAATGCCGGAATTTTTCTTTCCGACGGAAGCCGACACGGTTGCGTTTGGTCGTCGTTTGGCACGCTGGGCTCGAAAAGGAGACGTCTTCGCCCTGTTTGGAACGCTTGGCATGGGAAAAAGCGTTTTGGCGCGGGCTTTCATACAGGAGCTGACCGGCGCGGTCGAGGTTCCGAGCCCGACTTTTACGCTGGTACAAAGCTACGAAGCGCCGGATTTTGATATTTATCATTTTGATTTGTATCGTCTCAAATCACCGGAAGAAATATTTGAAATAGGAGTTGAAGAAGCGCTTTACAACGGCGTATCGCTGATTGAATGGCCTGAAAAAATGGGAGGGTATCTGCCGCGAAAGGCCTTTCGGATAACTCTTGCCAATCAAGAGAACGGTCGACGTCTGACAATAGAAAATGCGTTTGCGGCCGAACGGCTTAAATCGTTGTAAGGAACGGAAATGAGCGTTAATATTCACGCCTCCTGCGTCAGTCTTAACAATAAGGGCGTATTGATTTTGGGAAAATCCGGATTGGGAAAATCGGATTTAAGTTTGCGACTGATAATGGAACACGGCGCCGTTCTTGTTGCCGATGATCGGGTTGATTTGCAAAACGTCAATGGACGGATAATGGCTTCCGCACCGGAAAATTTGCAGGGTCTTTTGGAGATAAGGGGGCTTGGCATTGTCCGTCGGCCTTTTGCTAAAGAGGCTCCGGTCAGTCTGATTGTTCATCTGGTCAGCCATTACAAGGATGTTGAACGTTTGCCGGATCCGGTTTTTTACGAAATTGAGGGCGCACGCATCAGCCAGATAAGCCTGTATTCTTTTGAACCTTCTGCCGTTCTTAAAGTTATTGCCGCACTGACTTTGCTGTGAGAATTTGTGCTATAAAAGTTGATTAATTTGTTTTAGCGGCCTACAATATAGCCAAATTTATTGAAAAAAGAGAGAAAAACAATGATTAGTACCCACATGATAACTTTTCTGCGCAATCAGGGACGCCCTTTGGTCAAATTCTTTTCCAGCCTTGGCGAATTTTCCCTGTTTGTTGCGCAGTCTGTATACAACAGTCTGATCCCGCCGTTTTACGGTCGCAATCTGCTGCGTCAGATTGTTGATATGGGCTTTTATTCTCTGCCGGTAGTCGGTCTGACGACGATTTTTGCCGGTATGGTTATCGCTTTGCAAAGCTACTCCGGCTTTATGCGCTACGGCGCCGAAGGGGCGGTGGCCGAAGTGGTGCTGATTTCGGTAACCCGTGAGTTGGCACCTGTTCTTTCAGCGTTGATGGTAGCCGGTCGTATCGGTGCCGCCATGGCTGCGGAAATCGGAACCATGCGCGTGACCGAACAGATCGACGCGTTGACGACGCTGTCGACCAATCCTTTCAAATATTTGGTGGCGCCGCGCGTTTGGGCCGGTTTGATTGTCATGCCTGTTTTGGTAATGCTCGGAGATGTTATCGGCATTTTCGGCGGCTATGTTGTCGGTGTCTACAAGCTTGGATTCAACCCTGCCAACTATGTCAATTCTACTTTGCAGAATTTGCAGACGATTGACGTTACGACCGGTTTGGCCAAGGCTTTTGTCTTTGGTTTCATTATCTCGATTATGGGCTGCTACAACGGATACAAGTCCAGGGGCGGCGCTCAGGGCGTCGGTGCGGCGACGACCAATGCGGTTGTTTCGGCATCGATCCTGATTTTGATTTTTAACTATGTCATAACCGAACTTTTCTTTTCAAAATAAGCGTTGGCGGAGAATGTGAAAATGAGCGAATCAAAAATAGAAATAAAGAATCTGCACAAGGCTTTTGGCAAGAAAGTCGTTCTCGACGGAATTGACCTTGATATTCATAAAGGCGAATCTCTGGTGGTTATCGGCGGTTCCGGAACCGGAAAATCGGTTTTGATTAAATGTATTCAGGGACTTTTGGTGCCTGATGAAGGGTCTATTTTGGTTGACGGCGAAGAAGTTGTCGGCATTGATGAGAAGCAGAAAGAAAAGCTTCATTCCAAAATGGGCATGCTGTTTCAGGGCGGTGCGCTGTTTGACAGTCTGAGCGTGTGGGAAAATGTTGCTTTTGATCTGCTTGAAAATAAAGGCATGAACAAAAAAGACGCCAAAAACGAAGCCATTCGCGTGCTGCGTTCGGTCGGGTTGGCGCCGGATGTTGCCGATCTGTCGCCCTCGGAACTTTCGGGAGGCATGCAAAAACGCGTCGGTCTGGCGCGCGCCATTGCTTCCAAACCGGAAATCATCTTTTTTGACGAACCGACCACCGGGCTTGATCCGATTATGGCCGACGTTATTAACGATTTGATCATAGAGTCGGTTAAAGGCCTCGGCGCTTCGGCGTTGACGATTACGCACGATATGGCTTCGGCTCGCAAGATTGCCGACCGTATAGCCATGCTCTACAAAGGAAAAATTATCTGGCAGGGAACGGTTAAGGAAATGGACAAGACCGATAATCCTTACGTTTGCCAGTTTATCAACGGCTGCGCTCAGGGGCCGATAAAAGTGGAGGTATAGTTTTGGCCAAAAAAGACGCCAGGCAATATGTTTGTCAAAATTGCGGTTCGGTTTATCCTAAATGGCAGGGCAAGTGTGACGCCTGCGGAGAATGGAATACCATTGCCGAAGAATTTGTCGGCGGCGGCGGATTCTCCAATATCAGTCCGCGGCGTTCCAAAGGAAATATGATAGACTTTGTGCCTTTGAGCGGCGCACAGGAGCATTTGAGCCGTCTTTCGACCGGCATTCGCGAACTTGACCGCGTTTCCGGCGGCGGTTTGGTTTCCGGTTCTGTTATTTTGGTCGGCGGCGATCCCGGTATCGGTAAGTCGACGCTGTTGTTGCAGGCTTGCGCCAAAATAGCCGATCAGCCCGAAAAACCGGAAGTTTATTATATTTCCGGAGAAGAGGCGATAGATCAGGTGCGTATTCGTGCTAAACGTCTGGGGTTGGAAAAATCTCCGGTCAATCTGGCCAGTTGTACCGATATCAAAGATATTTTGGCTACGCTCGAAAAAGCAAATGCCGCGGTGGTTATCATCGATTCTATTCAGACCATGTATCTTGATGAAGTCGAGTCGACGCCGGGCAGCGTCGGCCAGGTGCGCGCCTGCAGCTATGAATTGATAAAACTGGCCAAACGCAAAGGTTTTGTCTTGTTTTTGGTTGGTCATGTCACCAAGCAGGGCGAACTGGCCGGACCGCGCGTTTTGGAGCATATGGTTGATACTGTCTTGTATTTTGAAGGCGAGCGCGGGCATCATTTTCGTATTCTGCGTGCGGTTAAAAACCGTTACGGCGCCACAGACGAAATCGGCGTTTTCGAAATGCAGGATCAGGGATTGGTCGAAATCGAAAACCCTTCGGCGCTGTTTCTGGCCGAACGGCAGGGAAATATCTCGGGGTCCTGCGTTTTTGCGGGAATAGAAGGTTCAAGACCGGTTCTGGTCGAAATTCAGGCTTTGGTCAGTCCGACCAGCTATTCAAGTCCAAAGCGCGCCGTTGTCGGCTGGGATTCCAATCGTTTGGCCATGGTTTTGGCGGTTTTGGAAGCGCGCTGCGGCATGAGTCTGAGCTCGCAGGACGTTTATCTTAACATTGCCGGCGGCCTGCGTATTTCCGAACCGGCAGCGGATCTGGCTGTGGCGATGGCTGTTATTTCGTCGCTCACCAATAAACCCTTGCCGGCTGATATGGTCATTTTCGGCGAAATCGGTTTGTCCGGTGAGGTGAGGGGCGTCAGCCAGCCGAGCCTGCGTCTGAAAGAAGCCGGAAAACTCGGATTTTCCAGTGCAATTGTGCCGCCGACCCACAGCAAGGAAAAGAAAATCAAAACGGATATTAATATTCACGAAATCGGCAACGTTCAGCGGATTATCAATTGGTTTAACTAGAAAAGGTTTTTGTTTATGAGCGGTTTAAATAACCTCGACGTCATTATTCTGATCGTCATCGGCATCTCGGCTTTAATCGCCCTGAGCCGAGGTCTGGTAAAAGAAGTTCTCTCGATTGTAGGCTGGGTATTGGCCACCATGTCGATAATCTATTTGCTGCCGGTATTGCTGCCTTTTGCAAAATCTCATATTTCAAGCGGCATTCTGGCCGGCGTCGTAACAGCGCTGATTATCCTTATTTTATTTTTCATTGTCTGGATTTTGCTGACCGACAAGCTTATCGGCAAAATCCGCACCAGTAAATTAAACGGTCTTGACCGGATGCTCGGGCTCTTTTTCGGCATTGTCCGCGCCTGCCTGCTGGTGGTGTTGTTTTATATTCTCGTAAGCTGGATGATACCGACAGACAAACAGTCCGAGATTCTGACAGGCTCCAGATATTTTCAGATTGCAGGTTCGTTTGCCAAACCTCTGGAAGAACTGATTCCCGAAGATACGCTCAAGCTTATTAAGGAAAAAGCCGGTTACGGCGAAGACGAAAAGGAAGCTGAGCAAAAGAAAGAAGAAACCCGAGACGAACGCAGGAAAGACAGTGTTGATGATTTGTTTGAACGCCTCGCCCAGCCGCAGATAGAAAAGGCCAAAGGCAAAGCCAGGGAAAAAATCAAGGAAAATTTCAGCGGTTACAAAGAATCCGAGCGCGATAATCTTGATCGCCTGATTGAAAACGTCGAATAGCCTAATTATTGTATTTGGCGCTTACGGTGGCTCGTTCAATGACATGACCGCGCATGGCGTCTTGCAGTTCGGAGGCGCCGAATCCCGGTTTTAAATCGAGCTTTTTATCAAGAGCGTAAACATGCAGGTCATATTTGTGCGTTTCGTCATGCGGCGACATTCCGCCGTAATAATCAAATCCCCAGCTGTTTCGTCCTTGAACAAAAGCGTTGTCGGAGCGACTTTCGTTTTCGGACACGTTTTCGTATCCGAGATTGGCAACCAGCCAGTGAATCCACGGATGGCCGGCACTGCGCACGGAATCGTTGTCTATCAGCATAACCGCGTAAGAAACCATTTCGGCTGGCGGGTTATGTATCGCGAAAGGCACGGAAAGAGACGGAATGCCGTCAACGAAATTTTTGCCGTACTTTCCGTATTTGTTTTTCCAAAAGTCGTCTTTAATACCGCTGCTGGTAATACGCATGATTTGTCTCCTCCGAAATTGATCGAAAAAGATATAAGCGCTGCAGCGAAAATTTTAAGGTTTAAAGTGTTCTGCGCGAATCAAGCGCAAGCTGGATTGTGCCTTCGTCCATATAGTCGAGCTCTGCTCCCATCGGAATACCCTGCGCCAGCGTGGTAATTTTGACTGCAGAGTCCTTGAGTCGGGATGAAAGGTAGTGAGATGTAATTTGTCCGTCGATTGTCGCCGGCAAGGCTAAAATCACCTCTTTAACACCTTCGTTGTCGATTCGTCGCAACAGCGGTTCAACCGAAAGGTCTTCCGGACCGATTCCTTCCATGGCCGACAAAACGCCGCCCAATACATGATACCGCCCCTTAAACATCGAAACGCGTTCCATTGCCCAGAGGTCGGCCACGTCCTGAACGACGCAGAGCAGGGTTCCGTCACGTTTTTCTGAGGCACAAACTGAACAGGGTGACGTTGTATCGAAATTGCCGCAGATTTCGCAGGTTTGAATATTGGCGGCCACTTCGTTCATCGATTCGATAAGCGGCAGCAGCAGACTTTCTTTTTTCTTAATCAATTGCAAGACAATGCGGCGCGCCGAGCGCGTTCCGAGCGACGGCAGCTTGGCAACCTGTTTGATCAGTTTTTCGATATCGTGACTGGCCATTTCTTTTCTGCATTCAGAACGGCAGTTTCAGTCCGCCGAGATTGAGACCGCCGGTCATGGCGTTCATGCTGTCCTGCATTTTGGCGTCGACTTTGTTTTTGGCGTCGTTGTAAGCCGCAATAATCAAATCTTCAAGCACTTCCGTCTCGTCTTTGTCTGCCAGCGAAGGATCCAGATGCAGGCGTTTCATCTCAAATTTGCCGTTAAGGACAAGTTTAACCATTCCTCCGCCCGACGTTCCTTCGACTTCTTCTTGGGCAAGTCTGGCCTGTTCTTCTTCCATCTT
Organism: uncultured Azospirillaceae bacterium; assembly: GCA_964395655.1. GTDB lineage: Bacteria > Pseudomonadota > Alphaproteobacteria > RF32 > CAG-239 > CAZU01. The sequence goes on from CAYNBB010000018.1 coordinate 16,734, forward strand.
TTTTTGCATCGCCTGAGCTTGCTTCATAATTCCTTGAATATTCATCATTTTTTATAAATCCTCATCAAAGTAATTGTTGGTGTCGTCAAAAGAAATCTCGCTTTCCGATATGTTTTCGGCGTTGATTTTGCGGGTTAGCGTTTCGATTTTAGCGCCGCTGAATTCGCTTAAAATCGCCTTGACCAGCGGCAGGTCGGAAACGCTTTTTTTGTTGGCGTTGTCCTGCGCGCGTTCTCGGTCGGCAATCGTTTCGCCGAGCTGTCCGCGCCTGACGTCGATGTTCCATTTTTGTCCCGTCGCTTCAATCAAAACGTTTTGCAGGTTGAGCAGAAAATCGTTGTTGATTTTGTCTGAAACGGTAATCGACATTGTTCCGAATGCAAAACTTCCGAAAGAAATGTCGTTTTTAAGACTGTAGGAAAGCAGAACCTTTTTGGTTGTTTCCAGATAGGCGAGCAGGTCTTCGGGAGTGTTGATTTTTTCGTAAGCGCGGTTAGTTTCGGAAGCGGCTGTTTGGACTGCCGGAGCCGCCGGCGTCATAAAAACCGGCGCAACGTTTTCCTGTCGGGACTGCTGCGGCATTGCCGCGGTTATCGGTTCTGATTTAGAGTTTTTTTTTACGTCGTTCAAAATCTCGGCCGGTGTCGGCAGACTGGCCGAATAGGCCACGCGGATAAGGATCATTTCCAACGCGTCGATTTGCACCGGCGCCGTGTTAAGCTCGTTTAACCCCTTAATCATCATCTGCCAGATTTTGGACAGTACGGCAATGGAAACGGTGGGCGCAATTTTGGCGCACAATGTTTTTTCGTTTTCAGACAGACTTTCGTCATTGGCGAAACTCGGTACGATTTTGACTTTTGCAATCAGGTGCGTGATGTTGATCATATCCTGCAAAACGGTAAGCGGCGTTGCGCCGTTCTTATACATTTCGGTCAAAACTTCAACGACCTTGCCGACATCGCCGGAAACAAGTTTTTCAAACAGGTCAAAAGTCTGGTTGCGGTCGGCCAGTCCGATCATGTTTTTGACCACGTCGGTTTTAATGCTGCCGCTGCCGAGAGAAATAGCCTGATCCAGCAGAGAAAGCCCGTCGCGGCACGAACCGTCGGCAGCTTTTGCAATCAGGTGCAGGGCTTCGTCTTCGGCCTGCAATCCTTCTTTGTTCAGAATATTCTTAAAATGCCCGACCAGGGTGTCTATCGTCAGCCGCTGCAGATCAAAACGCTGGCAGCGCGACAATACGGTTACCGGAACTTTGCGGATTTCTGTCGTCGCAAAAATAAAGATAACGTGTGACGGCGGCTCTTCCAAAGTTTTCAGCAGAGCGTTGAAAGCCGATTTGGAAAGCATGTGAACTTCGTCGATGATGTAGATTTTATAACGGCCGTTGGTTGGCTTATAGCGAACGCCGTCCAGAATTTCGCGCATGTCGTCCACGCCGGTGCGCGACGCAGCGTCAAGTTCCAGAACGTCAATATGTCGGGATTCGGCAATGGCACGGCAGTTTTCGCAAATGCCGCAGGGATTGATTGTTGCTCCTTCACGGCTGTCTTTGCCGGTGCAGTTAAGGGCTTTTGCCATGATTCGTGCGGTGGTAGTTTTGCCGACGCCGCGGATTCCGGTCAGAATATAGGCATGATGAAGACGATTGTTTTTTATCGCGTTGGTCAGGGTTTGCACCAGTGCATCCTGCCCCAGTAACTCGTCAAAATTCTGCGGACGGTATTTGCGCGCCAGCACGACGTAATTTTCTTGTTTTTGATTGTCTTCAGCCATTGAAAAAAGGTACCTCGTGATAAAATGGTGGAGAACAGATGACCCCGGCCTGCTTCGTTATGGCTGCTTCCTTCCGGACCTGACCAGATTGGCGAAGAGCCGACCCATTTGCCCTCCGGTATCTATACTTAGCAAATCTCGGAGGTATCTTCAAGAAAAATCTTGCCTTTATCAGTCTGTCTGTTCCGCGGCGTTTTTGTCGGAAACCGTGTTTGCCGTCGACAACAGTCCTCCGAAAATGGCAATCTCGGCAGCCTGCCTGTTTTTGCCGTAAATTTTCGGTGCGGCAAAGTCGGAATAGACGTCAGGTTCGGGCAGCTTTTCATGTTCGCCGCCGTTGCGGAAGCTTTTGGGCGCGGCGTCAACCACCACATTGCCGGTCGGCCGGATTTCCAAAATATCGAGGCTGTGCTGATTGGTTCCGTCTTCAAAGAAACGAAAAGCGCCGTTTATTCCGATATATCCTTCAGGTCTGGTAATGGCCTGGTTGATATATTCGGACGGTTGTTTGGACAGCTGGTTGGTCAGCGCGACAGCATCATATGCAAAGGAATAAAGGCTGCTCGGACGTTCGCCGAAAACGGAATTGTACTTGCCGGCAAAATAAGTGCTGTGCGCACGGGAAATTGCCGGATACCAGCTTTTGACAATTGCGGATTCGTTGTTGAATTTTCCGGTTTCCCAAACGGACGTTCCCAAAAACTGAACTTCGGGATAAGCCGCATCATAATAGGCAAGCATGGATATTGCTGCCGTCAGTTTGGCTCCGCTTTCGGGAATCAGAATTGCGTCAAATCCGAGTTCGCCGATACCTTCTTTGGTTGAAATTTTTTTGAGCTCGTAGGCTGCCGCAGAGTCGCCGGCTTTTGCTTTTGCCTCAAGTTCCGCTTTTTTGCGAACAACCGCGTCGTGGCGTTCCGAATAATTTGTCATTTCCTTGATAATGGCAGAAAAATCGGATGTTGAAGGTTGATAATAGCCTATAGTGGTCACCGTTGCACCGTTTTTTTGCGCCGATTTAAAGGCAGCCTTGGCAACTGCGTTTCCGGTTGAGTTGTCGGGAATCAGCAGTGCAAAACGGCTCCGGCCGTGTTGGGCGGCATAAGTCATAATCCGGTCAACCTGTTCTTCGACCAACAGTCCCATGGTGTAAACCGTAGGTTGCAAAACTTCCTGCGCGGTGGAGAATGCAATGACGGGCACGCCTTGATAAATTGTTTCGTTGGCGATAGCCTGTACCTCGGTGCTCATCAAAGGGCCGACAATAACGTTTGCTTTTTGCGAAACGGCATTTTTAACGGCCGTGCGCGCACCTTCGGGCGTCCCTTTGCTGTCGTAAAACTGTACAATCAGATTAGGGTTGTTGAGGTCTTCGAGCGCGACCATTGCAGCGTTGCGCAGTCCCTGGCCATGACGTGCGGCCGGACCGGAAAGCGGCAAAAGCATTCCGACCCGAAAACTGTCTTGTCCGGAAATGCTGATTTCCGAGATGTCGGTATTAAAATCCTGAACGCCACCGCGCCCGGCGATTTTGGTTTCGCGCGAGGTCGAGCAGGCTGCCAGAACGAGACATAAGAAAAAGGCGCTGATTCTTTTTAACACTTGCAATTTATCCTAAAATATAAAACAATCCTTATTCAGAGTTTTAGTTTAAATTTTTCCTGTTGTAAAGAGAGGGATTTTGAAAAGCGGTATTTACATCGTCGCCACGCCGATCGGCAACGTTTCCGATATTTCGGAGCGAGCCCGCGAGGTTTTGCGGGAGGCGGACATAATAGCCTGCGAAGACACCCGGGTTGCCAAAAAGCTGTTTTCCCTGCTGGGGATTCCGTCCGTTTCCAAAAATTTTTTCAAACTTGAAGACCATACCGAGGCCGCACAGGCCGGCAAACTTGTCGAACTGGCCGCCGCCGGCCGCAGTATTGCCTTGACCAGCGACGCCGGCAGTCCGCTGATTTCAGATCCGGGCTATAAGCTTATCCGCCGTTGTCAGGAAGCAGGTATTTATGTATGCACGATTCCCGGCCCCTGTGCGCTGATTTGCGCTTTGCAGCTTTCGGGACTGCCGACCAACCGTTTTATGTTTGCGGGTTTTATTCCCAATAAAGATAAGGCGCGCGTCGATTTGTTCAATAGGCTGAAAGATATAGACGCCACTCTTGTTTTTTATGAAACGGCCAACCGTATTGTCAAAACTTTGCAAAAGGCGGCAGAAGTTTTCGGCGCTCGCGAAACGGCGGTTGCCCGTGAAATAACCAAAGTTTATGAAGAATGTCGTCGCGGTACGGCCGATGAGCTGATGACATATTTTTCCGAGCACGAACCGCGCGGAGAGATGGTTTTCATGGTTGCGCCTCCGGACGAAAAAACGGATTCCGGAATAGATGTTGAGTCTCTGTTGCGGGAGGAACTCAGGAACGGCAGCGTCAAAACCGCGGTCAAAAATCTGGTCGAGCGCTTTGGAGTCAATAAAAACGAAGTTTATCAGCTGGCTTTGAGGTTGAAAAATGAATAACTGCCGTGCCGGACATTTGGCTGAAAGCGTCGCGCGTTTTATCCTTCTGCTCAAAGGATATCGTCTGGTTGCCCGCAATTACGTGACCGGGCGCGGCACTGCGGCCGGAGAGGTTGATTTAATCGTCTGCCGCGGCCGGACGTTGGTCTTTGTTGAGGTCAAAAAACGCCAAACGCTGGAAACAGCGGCTTATGCCGTCAGCCCGAACCAACAGCGGCGGATTCGCCGTGCGGCCGAAAGTTTTGTTGCCAGATGTCCGCGTTACAGCGGTTGTGACATCCGATTTGATGCGTTTTTGTTGTCGCCGCCGTGTTTTTTTGTACACCTCAAACGTGTTTTTTAACCAAATTTTTTGCAAATTTGCACGGACAACATAGAGATAATTGCCAAAATTTCGATTAATGCTTGTTTCAGGATGTCGATTTCTTGGATTTCAACTGTCCGCATGCCGCCAAAATATCCTGCCCGCGCGCTACGCGTATCGGCGCTTCATATCCGAAACTCTCCAGATACCGCGAAAAGGCATGCACTTTGTTGTTGGTGCTCGGTACATAGTCACAACCGGGCCACGGATTAAACGGAATCAGATTGAACTTGGCGCCGAGCTTAAATTTTTTCATCAGAGCTACCAGCTCTTTGGCATCGTCAAGTGAGTCGTTAAAATCCTTAAGCATCAGATACTCAAACGTTACATAGCGTCCCGGGCTCATATTGCGCTGGTATTCTTGACAGGCGGTAAGAATGTCTTCGATCGGGTAACGGTTGTTAATGGGCATGATCTGTGAACGTTTTTCATTGTTCGGCGCATGCAGGCTGATTGCCAGCTTGCAGCCGAGTTCGGTTGCCACTCGCGGAATTTGCGGAACGATTCCCGAAGTCGAAAGCGTAATTTTGCGTTTGGAAATGGCAATGCCGTCGCCGTCGGAAAGTATTTTCAGAGCTTTAAAGGTATTTTCCGGATTGTACAGAGGTTCACCCATGCCCATGACCACAATATTGGAAAGATAACGCGTTTCGTTGGTCGGGCTGGGCCATTCCCCGTAAGCGTCACGGGCAACCATAAACTGAGATACAATCTCGCCGGCGCTCAGGTTGCGGGTAATCTTCTGGCTTCCGGTATGGCAGAATTTGCAGCCGACGGCACAACCGACTTGTGTCGAAATACAGACGGCGCCGCGGTCTTCTTCAGGAATATACACGGTTTCAATTCTTTGGCCGTCGGCAAATTCGAGCAGCCATTTATGCGTCTTGTCGACCGAAACCTGTTCGGCCACGATCTTCGGCCGCGTAATTGTAAAATGCTGCGCCAGCTTTTCGCGCAGATCTTTGGAGAGGTTGCTCATCTTGGCAAAATCGGTTTCGCCGCGAAAATAAATCCATTGCCACAATTGCTTGGCGCGAAAAGGCTTTTCGCCGATTTCCGCAATTTCTGCCGCCAGTTCTTCTTTAGAAAGGCCGATGAGTTCTTTTTTTTCCATTATTTCTTCTTGCCGCATTTGTTTGAAATCGCGCGATATGCGCTGGTAAAGCCTTTAAGAGAGTAGGTGTCTTTGGTGGCGGTGCCCCGATTTGAAGTGCCGTGAATGACCATGCGGTTTCCTTTCTTCATGGCTTCGACGATTTCCTTGTCGGCCGTTTCGCTGACAGCCCAGGCTTTGTCGCCGCTGGCAAACAGCTTGTCAAAGGTTTTTGCGCCGATTTTAATCTGCACCTTGGCATCTTTTTTGTAAGTATAGCCGGCGTTGATGTTGACAACGTCAAAACTGTTTTCCGTCGGGCGGTGGGTTATCACCGTATAAATGTCGCCGCGTTTGCTGTATTTGCCTTCGTCCTTTTTGGGGGTCGAGGCCATATAGCAGACGGCGCCGCTGTTGTCACGATAATAATAGGCTATCCAGTCGCCGTATTCGCCCAGTACCTGCGGTACGCCAGCGCGAGCGTCCAAACAGGCCGAAAACAAGGCCAAAAGTGTCAGAATAAATATTTTTTTCATCGCAAATACCCACTTTAAAATTAAAATTAACATAATAGTAATTGAAAAAAATATAAAAACTGTTAATTTCAAAAAAAATTTTGCAAGGGAGCGAATGAATGATCAGAGACAATTACATTGATATTAACAGGCTGATAAAAAACAAAAAAATTCTGCGCCTGTTTCTGGTCGTTAAACATCATGGCGGCGTTTTGCGCTTCGTCGGCGGCGCCGTGCGCGACGCGCTCAAAAACATTAAAAGCGGCGATCTCGACTTTGCCACCGACCTTTCGCCCGACGAGCTCGTCGAAGCCTGTACCGAAGAAGGCCTCAAAACCGTGGCCATCGGCATCAAGTTCGGAACCGTCGGCGTCATTATTGACGATACGTTGGTCGAAGTGACTTCGCTGCGCCGCGATGTCAAAACCGACGGCCGTCATGCCGAGGTTGAGTATACCGACAATTGGGAAGAAGACGCTTCCCGCCGCGATCTGACCATCAACGCCGTTTATGCCGACGAAAAAGGCAATGTTTTTGATTATTACAACGGCATTGAAGACCTCGAAAAAGGCCGTGTCCGTTTTATCGGCTCGGCTTCACAGCGCATTAAGGAAGATTATCTGCGTATTTTGCGCTTTTTCCGTTTTTATTCGCGTTTCGGCGTCGGCGAGCCCGACAAAAAGGCTCTGTCCGCCTGCGTCGAAAACCGCGAGGGACTAAAAACCCTTTCAATGGAACGCATTAAGGAAGAGTTGTTCAAAATGCTGCAGACGCCCAATGCCGCCGCAACCATTCACATCATGCAGGACAACGGCATCATGAGCTTTGTTATGCCCGAAGCCGGAGCGATAGATAATCTTGCTTTTATCAAAAAACTGATTGATGACAAAGACGTGCCGGACAAAGCGCTGCTTTATTTCTTTACCCTTTATCAGCCTGACGTGCCGCTGGCCGAAAATCTGGCCGTACGCATGAAGTTCAGCAAGCGCGAAAAACAAAAATTTGTTAGTTGGGCTGAGCGTAAGGTTACTTTGAGCGAACTGAGCGACGAAATTTCGATTCAAAAGCTGATGTATGAAACCGACAAAGAATTTTGCCTGGAAAAATTTCTGCTTATTATTGCCGAAAATAAGGAGGCCATACCTTATTTTTGGGAAAAATATCAGACGATAGCAGCTGTTTCGGAGCCGCTGTTTCCGTTGCGCGGCAAAGACATTATAGAGCAGGGTGTTGCCAATCCGCAGGTGATCGGCGCAATTCTGCGCGAGCTTGAGAATCAGTGGCTGGCCAGCAACTTTACGCTTTCCAAAGACAAACTGCTCGAAAACGCTCGTCTGCTCAATAAAGTGTCATAAAAAACTGTCTCTGCATAATTAAAAACAATCTCAACGGTTAATAGCCTTTCGTCAAAACGCCCGGAGCTTCCATCACCGCCGCCTTGTCCTTAGCAGCTCCTTTTACCGTCTTCCTCGGACAGGACGCAGTCCTTGATCCGAGGATCCAAGAAAAACGTAAAGCTATCTTGTTAATTTGGTTTCTCGGGTCAAGTCTGAGAACGACGGTAAAAAAACAAGCCCGAGAAAGACAATGAAGAGAGAATATCCCTCTTCTAATCACTGATAACTAATCACTAATAACTAATTTCTGGTCTCTGATTTCTGTTTCGTCAATTCGACCTGTGATTTGTTGTTGACACTTTGTGCAAAATATCAGATAATAATAAAAGAATTCTACTTTTACTTTTTGAGGATGTTTCGATATGTCTCGTCTGCCCTTCTCTTCTTACCTCCTTCTCTCCTCTGCCGCCGTTTTGTTGGTCACTGCGGCAGAGACCTCTGCTCAAACCTGCGTAACGGCTCCTTCTTGCTCCGAACTCGGTTATACGAAATCGGCTTCCGACTGTACCGGAAAAACGATTCTTTACTGCCCGTTTGACAAGACAAAGGCCTATTGCGTTGATGAAATTACCTGCGCCTCACTCGGTTTTACCGACACAATCTCCGAATGCCCCGGCGAATACACGCTTTGTCCGTCGGATTCGACCAAAGGCAAGTGCATTTTTGAAGCTTCCCCCGGCGATTTGAAATATTCCCTGCGTACCGCTGCGCATAATGGATGGCTGTTGTGCGACGGCTCAACTTACAGTGCGACACAGTTTCCTGAACTTTATTCCGCTCTCAGCGGCTCGTTCGGAACAAAACTACCGTATTACTATAACCATTTTCTGAAAGCGCGATCCGGCGTTTCCGGCACAAGCCTGACAACCATGGAGGAAGCAGGTTTGCCCAATATCAGAGGCTACGGCCCCGGAATGGATGATATGACAGGTCCCAACAAAAACAGCAGTAGAATTACTCTAGGAGGAGCTTTTTACGTATATTCGACCTCTTTCGCTTATGACGCAGATTCAAAATCATCCGGCGACGGCTGGAAGCTGGGGTTTGACGCCTCAAGATCCAACTCCATTTACGGAAAATCTTCAACCGTCACCCCGCAAAACTATTCCGCAAACGTCTTCATCTACGCCGGAAGAATCAAAAGCAGACCGTCGGCAACCTCCTGCGCTAAAGGAAACTACCTGTATAGCGACGGCTCTTGTTCGGCAACGTACACTTCTTCCAAAACATTGCTCGGAATGGTGACTTCTACCAGTTCATATAATGGCAGACTCAAGGTTTATTATGTTTACGGCGGTAATACGTCAAAAACCGGATGGGACAATGTCAAAACGGCATGCGGCTGTTCCACGACAGACACATTGTGTGCCATAACTGACATTGCCGATATTTATGACGCACGAGCACTTGTTTCGATGACAATAACGACAAACTCCGTCGTAACCAAACCCGTTTCCGGGCGCAATTATTATGGAGATACTTCATTCGGACCGTATACATGTACGTCTTCTACATGCAACCAGAGTTCGTATAGCAACGCTACTTTGACGTCCGGATATTACTACTGTGCCAAA
>CAYNBB010000019.1:0-24368 GCA_964395655.1 uncultured Azospirillaceae bacterium
TTTCAAACCCCGGAGAAATCCGGGGTTTTGTTGTATTTGTACCTTATATGCCGGGTGTAACTTGTTGCGCGGTTTTGGACTTTTTTTCGTTTCGTTTTAGACTTTTGCGGTTGTTTTTAGACTCTCGGCTTGTATGTGAAATTGTAGCACGCTGCGCGGTTTGGAACTTTAAAAAAGTTTTTATCTAAACTTGCCTGACAATAAAAATTATGCTATTTTTAGGATAAGGAGAAATGATATGGACTGGAAAATAAGAACTGCCGCGGTTTTGACCTTTTTCTCGACCTCTTTCGGAGGCATGAAAGCGCAGACAACTGAAAATAATGATTCAATAAAAACCGAAAAGTCTGCTTCTTTGCAAAAGCCTCAAAAAGCGGACGTTCAGCTTGATTTTTCCGCCGTTCAAAACGTTCCGGACAGTGTATCGGCAACATTGCAGGAAAAAACGCCGATCCCTCAGGACAGTATTGTCTGCGACAGTCTGCAACAAGCAGCAAATCTTCAAAAATTCCGCGATACCGAACATGACATGTTATGCCTTATTGCCCATTGCGAGGGCGTAAAAGTCCGAGCCTACTGGGATCCCTACGGAAAAGTTTATACCATCGGCATCGGCAATACCGTCCGCCCCGACGGTTCACCGGTTCGCCGCTTTGACCGCATCCGGAGCGAAGAAGAACTGATGCAGTATTTTCAGACGCATGTCGAAAAACATATTTTCAATCCGATGAACGAAGTCATTAATATAGAAAAAGCATCCAATTCCGAACTCGTTGCGCTTACCAGTTTCGTTTATAATTGCGGTGTCGGCTGTCTGCGAAATTACAGCAGAACAGAGAAAAAATACGTACCGAGTGAATTTGCCCAAGCCCTAAACGAATTTTTCGAAACCCACAGCGAAGAATCCAAAACCCGCATTCAAACCTATATGAACAAGAAAGTGACCTCCAAAGGGCGGACGCTTCAACAACTGGTCAAACGCCGCGATTTGGAGCAACGGGTTTTGTTCGGCGACATTATCCTTAACAATGACGGTTCGCTGACAGAAGAAAACGCCCTCGACTTTTCGGAAATCCCGCTCGGCGGCATATACAGCATCGGCTGCAAACTTCCGACCGACACGCTTGACTTATGCGGCAAGCTGGAAAAAATTCACGGACAAAATCTCAGAGACTCGATTCAGACTCAATTTCAAAAAAATCCGGCCATGATATATAAAAAACGCAGCGGCGGCAGATAACAGCTTCTGACGATGTAACACCAAAACTTACATTACAATATCTTTAAGCTGAAGCGGAATGACCTTTTGCAGTTCCGCCAGAGGCATTTCAACCTGCGTGCCGACTTTGCCGCCGCTGAAAATAATCGTCTCAAAATCTGCCGCCGTACAATGCAGCGTCGTTTTGAAAAACTTTTTCATGCCTATCGGCGAACAGCCGCCGTGAACATAGCCGGTCAACGGTAAAAGTTCTTTTTGGGGCAGCATATCGACAGCTTTTTCGCCGACGGCGGCCGCGGCCTTTTTCAAATCCAGTTCCTTTGCCACCGGAATCATAAACACATAATTCCGCCGTGATTTGGCAACCGTGACCAGCGTTTTGAAAACACGTTCTTTTTCTTCGCCCAAAGCCGCGGCAATCTCCTCTCCGCTCAGAGCTTCGGCAGCGTTATAATAATGCGGCGCATACCGGGCTTTACGCTGTTCGACTATACGCATGACATTGGTCTTTTCTTCGTTCATCATTTTGTCTCCTGCCGAAGACTATACGATTTTTTGAAAAAATTTAAATCAAAAAATACGCTTGACTTTTCGGACACTCAAGCCGGCAAGACGACGGACGAACCTAATTTATCCCGGCGGAAATTTCGTCGGCCAGCCGCTCAAGTTCGGCCAATTGTCCGGCCTTGAGCGCAGATTTGACGGACGGCTGCGGTGCCAGCACCGTCATTTCTTTCATCTCCTCAAACAGCTTGAGCATCTGTGTACCGGCCGTGGCCGCCCAAGTGCCGTTTTGCAGTAACGCAACCGTACGTTTTTGCATATTGTGCGCCTTGAGATCAAGCAACGCGGTTTCGATCGGCGGAAAAATTCCGGCATTGTACGTGGACGAAGCAAAAACCAGATGCGAACAGCGGAATGCCTCCGAAACAATTACCGAGGAATGAGTTGACGACGCGTCATAGACGGCAATGTTTTTGACGCCTTTTTCCGCCAGCATATTGGCCAGAATATTGACGGCGTTTTCGGTATTGCCGTAGATACTGCCGTACACAATCGCCACTGCCTTGTCTTCCGGCGTATAAGTACTCCAGCGCTGATATTTTTCGACAAACCAGCCGCAGTCTTGGCGCCAGATCGGCCCGTGCAACGGACAAATTGCGGCAATATCCAAAGCTGCGGCCTTTTTAAGCAGAGCCTGAACGGAGGAACCGTATTTGCCGACGATGTTGGCATAATAACGGCGGGCATCATCCAGCCAATCGCGCTCGAAATTGACCTCGTCGGCATAAATATTGCCGTTTAAGGCACCGAATGTTCCGAAAGCGTCTGCCGCATACAAATATTTGTCGGTATCGTCATAAGTTACCATAACTTCCGGCCAGTGCACCATCGGCGCCATGACAAAGTGAAAGGTATGGCGGCCGGTGTTCAGAGTATCGCCATCTTTGACAACAACGGCTCGCTCATCAACGTCAAAATCAAAAAACTGCTTAATCATGGCAAAGGTCTTGGCATTGCCGACAATTTTGACATTCGGATGACGCAGGACTATTTCGGGCATCAGGGCGCAATGATCCGGCTCCATGTGGCTGACGACCAGATAGTCCAGCGAACGCCCCTGCAAAACATGGTCGATGTTTTCAAAAAACTGCGTACCGACCGATTTGTCGCAGGTATCCAGCAGAATCGTTTTTTCATCCATGACCAAATAAGAATTGTACGATATGCCGCGGGGAATCGGATAAATATTTTCAAACAAGGCAAGCCGACGGTCACCGGCACCGACATAAAAAACGTCTTCATTAATCTTTTGCGTGCAATACATTTGTCTGTTCCTTTCGTTGTTTTTTTCATAATATATATTATTTTACGAAAAAAAACAGGGATACCGAAGCAATCCCTGTTTTTTTGTGTGTGAAAATTATAAACGATCAGAAATCGTATTGGAAGCCTACCCCGTACATATTGCTGTATGCGCGGTATTTGGTATCGTGATCGTTGTACCTGGTGTTGACGCTGTCGCGGATATAGGATTGTTTCATGAAGAGATGGGCATAGCCCAGATCAAACTGCATGTTGTCCTGACGCCAGCTCAGACCGGCAGAAACCCAGATACGATCGGAATCCGGAATACGGTGGGTACGATGCTGATTGTCCGGGGTCGGCGACTGATCCCATGCCGTACCGAGACGCAGCGTCAAATTGTCATTGACATAATATTCGCTGCCCAGCGAGAAAGTCCAGCTGTCCTGCCAGGAATAATCAACCGGCGGCAAACCTTGAGCTTGTGTGAAAGAAGAAGTCATGCTGAATTTCTCAAACGAATCGCCCCAGCGGGTAAAACGCGCCGAACCGGTAAAAGCCACTTTTTCAAACGGTTTATGATAAGCGCTCAGCAAAAACGTCTCGGGCAGATCCGGCGAAGCCTTACCGTCGGGATAAATGCCGGCCATAACGCTAAGCGCAGGATTCAGGCTGTACGGATAATTGACAGTTACCGTATGATCTCCTTTGACTCGCTGTACAGACTTGGGCTTATAAGACAAGCCGATACGCGTATTTTCATTCGGAGAATACATTACGCCGAGAGTTCCGGTATAGGTCCAGCCGTCGAGTTCAAACTTACTTTCCCCTACCGTTAATCCGCTTGAAGCAATATTATTTGTCATCTTGCCGTAAATGTAACGGGCGATAAAGCTGGCGCCGAACGACCAATGTGAATTCATCTTATAAGCAGCCGAAAGGTTATAATCAATAACTTCCAAAGTAGACTCGCGGGCACTGTCGGCAATATAACTGTCTTTTTTGTATCTGGTAGCCAAGCCGTAAGGCGCGTAAACACCGCCGCCGACAAACCATTTGTCATTAACCTGATACTGCGCATAAGCGGCCGGCAGAGGTACGCCGAAGTCCATCTCGGTCTGTTCGCCCGAAGAGGCTCCGCGTCCTTTCATCTCGGAAGCGACTTCCGCCATGGTAAACGAAGCCTGAACACCGGTTTTTCTGAGCGTCATACCGGCCGGATTGTACGCTATTGCCGAATAGTCGTCGCCGACAACGCCGGCGCCGGCAAAAGAACGTCCGAGATTGGTGATGGAATATTCGTTAAGCTGATAGCCGGAAGCATGAGCAGAAACGCCATACAGGCAGGCGGCTCCCAAAGCCGTCGTTAAAAGCAGTTTTTTCATTAGTTCTCTCTACTGTTAGTTAATTTTTGATTTTTGTTGCCTTATTATGAAACTATCTGCTATATATTGTAAAGTAAGCACTTGAGAGTGCTATAGTTTCCTCCGGGAAACCATCAGTGAGACTGCGGTACAGGAGCATAAATTTATGGTAAACGATGTGCAGAAATATCTTACGGAAATGACTGTCCGTCTGCTCGGCGACAAATGGAAGATCCTGATCATTCAGAATTTGCTCGACGGTACCAAGCGTTTCGGCGAGTTGAAAAAGTCGCTCGGCGACATTACCCAGAAAGTTCTCACCTCCAATCTGCGGCTACTGGAAGAAAAAGGTCTGCTGGTACGCGAAGTCTATGCGCAAATTCCGCCGCGGGTCGAATACACGCTGACCGCCATCGGCTACAGTCTCAAGCCGGTTATCGAATCAATGCTGGAGTGGGGAGCCGAATACCGCGAAAATATGTTGTTCGGCATTGAAAACCTCTCTTAAGAATCAATCTTTGTTCCACAAGCGCCGTCCGATGTCTTCGCGGACAGTTTTTATTTTGAGCTTTTTCCCCATATAGACGGCCATGCCGCCGGTATCTTCCGGATTGAGCGTTTTGCCCGAAAGCAGCAAGCGACCGTTTTTGGCTATCCTAAACTTTCCCTTATAAACGCAAGACTGCGGCGTACATTGCAAATCGAGCCATTCCGGCGCCGTTTCTTTTCCCTTGTAAATTCTTTTCAACCTTTCGTTCTCAGCCTTGTTTAAGGGTTTGGAAGCCGTTTTCTCAAGCCATTGCTGTTTGACAAACGCCTTTCCGCGCGAAGGCAAAACGATCAGGCGATCGCGATTATCTTTGAGGGCGATAACCCCGGCATCGGCACTGATTAAGACATCAGGCTTGGTTACGGTGCCGACGCTCAATAAGCCGACGGTTATTCCGAGCCAGCCGAAACGGCGGATTTTTCCCTGCCAGATACACAGCCACAGCCCGCCGAACACAATAAACAGCAAGCCCCATAACGGCTCTGAAACAACCAGATACGACGCGCCGTCAAGCGAGCTGACCCAAGCTGTTATCCGGTTTACTTCGCCGATACCGAACCCGACAAGCCGCAACGGATACTGCTCCAATCCAAACGGCATTGTCAGAAGCGAAAGCAAAACAAAAGGCATAATTACAAAACCGATCAGCGGAGCGGCAAGCAAATTGGCCAGCGAAGTATAAAGCGCAATCCGGTTAAAATGATATATCGCAAAGGGCAGCGTCGCCAGACTGGCAACCAAATCAGACACCAGCACGCCGACAAAATAAAGCAAAAGGATTTTAACGCCTCTGATTAACGCGTTTCCGGCCGAGCGATCCAGAAAACGGCTCAATGCACCGGCATACCGCTCATAAAATGCTATCAGACACACCACCGCGGCAAAAGACATCTGAAAACCGGGGCTGACCAGCGCATGCGGAAACGCCGCCAAAATAATCATGGCGGCAACGGCTATCGTATACATTGAAACGGCGCGGCGGTTAAGCAAAACGCCGAGCAATACGATAAACGTCATGATAAAAGCCCTGACGGCGGGAACCTCGGCACCGGACAATCCGAGATAAAACGCACTGACGACGACGGCGAAAACGGCGGCAATCTTTTTGCTGTCAAAACGCAGGGAAACAGCCGGAAAACAAACAAGGAGCAAGCGAACCAGAAAAAACATAAGACCGGCAATCATGCTCATGTGCAACCCCGAAATCGACAGAAAATGCGCCAGACCGGAATCGCGATAATGATTTGTCAACCGCTGCGGTATCAGGCTCTTTTCTCCGGTGATCAGCGTTGCGGCAATTGATGCTTCATCGGCCGGAAGAATCTTAAATATCCGCCGATTAATATTTTGGCGCCAGGAATCCCACCCGGACCGAATCGGCCGGCAGCCCTGCGGACAGTCTGCCGGATAGACCTGACTTAATGCATAGCCGCTGCCGGAAAAGCCGTCGTAAAAACTCTTGCGGTCGAACTGATAACCGCCCGGCAACACTGCCTTGGCCAAAGGCTGAATACGCGCAACCATCTCGACGCAGTCACCGACATCAAAATCGTCGCCGCTGCCGCGCAAAGTGATGCGAAAACGCCCGTCGATACGGCTGCCGTCAAATTCTTCCAGGCCGTCAAAAATCAGGCGTCGATTGCCCTTGATATTGTTATCGGCCTTAATCACCCGGCCACGGACATAAACCGCCCGCCCGGGAAGCGCGCCATGTTGCGAAGCTTCGCGATATATCGTCTGAATCTGAGCATCGGCAAAGCCGGCCGTAATACAGGCCGCCGCAAACAAAAGCTTGAGGACGAAAGGATAATGCCGAAACAATACCGCAAGCAGTATTAACGTTTCTATCACGCCGAGTGTCAGCCACTTGGACGGTTCCTGCCCAAGCAAAAAATAAAAACCTATACCGGTTCCGAACAATACCGGCAGCCATAATTTGGCGCGCTCCTGCCGATCTTCCCGCAACGCGGTGATAAAATCGCTGATTTTGTTCATCTTCTCTCCCTGCCTGCTCTTTTTCAGACTTATATCAAGAAACGGCTTTTTGCAATATCTTAACTTTTGTTCGGTATAATCCGAAAAACGGAAAGGACGAATACATGAAAAAATTTTATCTGCTTTTGGCTGTTTTAGGCGTCTTGACAACCGCCGCGCAAGCGCGTGTGATCAGCATTCAGGATTGGGACGGCGCCCATTCCTCCCGCACGACCGACACAGAATCCGATATTATCCGCTGCGCCGAAGCCTGCCCCGGATACAGCATCAGTACGACATCCTGCCGAATCGAAGAAAACATGGTTTTGGAATCATGCCCGGTTAAAGGCTGTCGCTATTATTACCGCTGCACGCCAGCTCCGACCGCGGAAAACTAACCTTTAATCTTGCTCAAAATAAACTCGGCCGCATTCTGACTCGGCGTTCGGCTGCCGTTGGCCAGCCTGTTTTTGATTTCCGCAAAGCCCTGCATCTCCCGCTCGTAAACTTCGCTTTTTTTCAACAACGCCCATATGTTTGCGGTGATTTCCGACGCAGTGCAATGTTCCTGAAGAAGCTCCGGCACAATGCAGCGACCGAGCATGATATTGGTCAGATTGACATATTGAATATGCATAATTCTGCTGACAATGAATGCTGTCAATTTTGAAACCTTATATGCGATCAGATGCGGAATTTTGCAGATTGCCAACTCCAACGCGACGGTACCGGAAGCCGCTATCGCCGCAGCGGAGGCCTGAAACGCGCCGTAACGTTCTTCCTGCGTTTCCACTACCAACAGCGGCACCTCGGCATTTGCCGTCATCTTTCTGACCATCTCGGCAACGGTTTTGACCGTCGGCAGTACAAAAACAAAATTCTGATCTTTGACCAAAAGCCGTTTGGCACTTTCCAGAAAAACCGGCAACAGTTTGCTGACCTCGGTCTTGCGCGACCCCGGCAGAACGGATATAACGCGCTTGTCCTCAGGAATAGCATGGCGGCGACGAAAAGCTGCGCCGTCAGCGTTCAAAGCCTCGCTCTCGATAACCGGATGCCCGACAAACACCGTTTCCAGACGGTAGGGGGTAAAATATTTGGGCTCCTGCGGCAGAAGCGTCATCAGCGCGTCAATGTATTTGTACATGGTACGGGCGCGCTTTTTCTTCCAGGCCCAGACCTGCGGCGCAACATAATGCAGCTGCGGAATGCCGGTTTTGAGCCTGCGCAAGGCCTTATGCACGCGCGCGCAAAAGCTCCAGCTGTCTATTGTCACAACAATATCCGGCCGTATGCGGAGAATATCGTCCACCGTGTTTTTAATATGTCGCAGCACCCGGGGAATGCTCGGTATTACTTCAACCAACCCCATAATCGCCAAGTCGGAAATATCAAACAACGGGGTTAGGCCTTCGGCTTCCATAGTATCGCCGCCGAGACCGAAAAACTCGACATTTCCGTCCGTTTTCTCACGCAGCGCACGCATCAGGCGCGAACCGAGCAAATCACCGGAGGGCTCGCCGGCAATCAGATAAACTTTGAGTCTTTTACTTGAGATAGTCACCCGGATTTACTCCCATTACAAAAATTCCGTATTTGTCCGCGAGTCTGACAACTTCGGCCTCGTCGACAATCAAACCGTTGCCTGCATGAACAACCACGCCGCGCAAACCGGTTTCTTTCGCGCGCTCAATCGTCCGCGTACCGACGGTCGGCAAATCTATCCGCATATCCTGCTGCGGTTTGCGCAGTTTGACGAGCACGCCGCCGTCTCCCTTGCGGCGGTATTCGCCGCAGCGGCGGATCAGTTCGTCGGTGCCTTCAATTCCCTCAACGCCCAAAACCAGTCCCTGCTGAACAATCACGGCCTGTCCGACGTCCAAACGGCCGAGTTCGGCGGCAACTTCCAATCCTCGGCGAATATCCTCCTGCGCCTGCCGATCCGGCTTGTGACGGCCTAAAATTCCCTCTTTAACCAGCAATTCGGACATTACCTCGTGTATGCCGCGCACGATCATGCCCTCGCCTTCAATCTCTTTGACCAGTGCACGCAAAATACCGTCATCACCGATTGACTTGAGCCCGAGCCGGGCAAAAAAGGCCGTGGTTCGCAAATCCGGAACCAGATCAAAAAATCCGGGACGGCGAATCGTTCCGATCATTACCACGTCTTTGACCTTTTCCTCGGCAAAGCGTTTGAAGCCGGTGCCGGCCTGACCTATACGAATCCATTGGTGCGGAATGTTCGGATCATCAATAAGATCCGCTTCGGCATTGCCTTCTATGGCCAGCACAAAAAAATCACGACCGGTTTTAAGGCAGTGTTTTATCAGCATTTTTGGAATAGAACCGCCGCCGGCGATAATTCCCAGTTTTCGGATTTGTGTCGTCATGGTATCTGTTTTGTTATGTTGCATTTGTATCCGTTATAATAAAAATTCGGAGAGTTGGCAATAAATTACTCGCAACTCCCCGAATTAAAGCCTCAAAGCCGATTAATCAGCCTGCATGACATTGCGGCGGCCGGCCAGCGCAACTTCAATAAACCTAATCTGCTCCATAACCATTTCGTTGTCTTTGAACTTTTCTTTAGCCTGCTCGACGCGCTGCTCGAAATTGCCTTCCTTGCCTTTGAAGATAAACATGAAAGCACGGGTAATCGATTTGACGACCTTTTCATCAAAACCGCTTCTCTTGAGGCCGATGACATTAAGTCCGCGCAGTTTGCCGCGGTCTCCCGTGACAATGCCGAACGGAATGACGTCGCGGTCAACGCCGGTCATACCGCCGATCATGGTTTTGCGGCCGATCCGGCAAAACTGATGGACCGCCGAATTGCCGCCCAAAATTACGCCGTCGCCGAGCCGGACATGGCCGGCAATCACGGCATTGTTGGTCATAATGACATTGTTGCCGACGACACAGTCGTGCGCAATATGCGAGTTAACCATAAACATGCCGTCGTCACCGACGCGGGTAATCATTTTCTCGGGCTCCTCGCCGGGAAGCGGGTTCTGGCCTTTGGGCGTGCCGCAGTGCATGGTTACATTCTCGCGGATGACGTTGCGCTTGCCGATAACCAGCCGCGCCCCTTCCTGAAACTCATTGCCGTGATCCTGCGGACCGCCTCCCAAAACGGCGCCCGGAAAAACAACCGTACCCTCGCCGACGGTCGTATCCCCCATAATCGTGACATGCCCGAGCAGACGGACATTCTCGCCGATTTTGGCCTGAGAAGAAATCCAGCACAAAGGCCCGATTTCGGCAGTAGAAGCGATTTGAGCTCCGTCTTCAACAACGGCGGAAGGATGAATTTTTGCCATAGTGTTTGTTCCCTATCTTAAAGTTATCGATGTCAATAAATTAAGTAATTTTTGCCGGGTTGTAAAAACACATAATATTACAGAAGCGAAATATTAAAACCTCAATTCTCCGCGCAGGCAACGCCCCAAAAACTTATACAGGACATACGACGCATAATGCAGCGGCGAACGGCGGCAAAAGCGCGCCTGCGCTTCGACGGTACGGATATTTTGTTCCGAAGTCCTTGCGGCATTACCTCTCGGGGAAACATCGCCGTTATCCGACACGACGCTTAATCCGCACTTTTGCATAAAAGAAACGAACTTCCGATAAGCGGGCGCAAAATTGCGATTAAAAGCCTCATAATCGGCTTTTTCGTAAAAGCGGTACAAATCCGGCAATTCACGCGGCAGTTTTTCATACGGCAGACTATAATATTCAGCCAACTCGCGAACCCGGGAATCGGTGGCCGTAACATAAACGGGCACCCCCTGCAACAAAGGCAGGATATTGCCGTGAATGCGACTGCCGAAAGAAAAGTTGACACCGCCGTCTCTGATGTCCCGAACCCAATCGGCATAATCGCCGTAAAACCTTATCCGCCCCTGCAAATACATCCGCAACCAGAAGCCGTTTTTGTCGGCCAGATACCTAAGCTCCTTGCGCCCCAGATCATGCGGCAAATACAATAACCGATAAAACTTGTCCTGATCGACAAAAACAGACTGAGGATAATCTTCAAAATATTTTCCGATCTGAGGATGCCGCCAAACCGGCGTACCGTTAAACATCGGCCGCAGTTCGCGGGCTGACAGTTCGGGCTTTGCTATTTTGAGCCCGCCGCCGTTAATGAATATTGAAGGGCAGCCGATAACGTCGCAATCTTCGAACGAGAACCCGAGTTTATGAACAACTTCCTGCGTAAAATATCCGCGTACGCCTATCTTGCCGCCGCTGTCCAATACCGCGCCGACAAACTCCGCGGCGGCCTCGCGACAGCCGGACAAAAAATCAAACGAAAAGTCATAATCCGACTGCGCGCCGACACCGACGACATGCACCGGCATATTTAATCTGCGTACGATTGCCGCCCAACGTTTGAGATCTCCGCTTCTGGAACCGGCAAGAATGTTGGCCGGCGCCACGACGGCCGCGGCGTATTGCTCGCGCAACCGCGCAAATTCCGTTTCGGGAATTTCCGTCTCGTTCCACAATAACGTTTCAATCCCGATGTCGTTACATCCTAATATCGTCTGCAGTGAATACTGAAAAACATTATTCCCGGAATTGCCGCCTATACTTTTCATGTTTCGGCGATAATTTCCGCCATAATCAAAAGGCTGACGCTGATCTTTGGTTAAAGAGAGCATAATCTTTTTTGTCATATCGTCCACCCGTCCGTTATAATATATTGTTATATTATAGACGAGGTAACGAATAACAAGGCATATAACATGTTATGTGGATAATTCCGCAAAAGGAAACGCCCTCTGACACGTTGTCAGAGGGCGTTCGTTTCTCCCCAAAAAAAGACTTATCCGATAATCATCGCGGTAAACTCAGCCTCGGAAACGGTCTGACCGTCTACCTTGCTCTCGCCTTTGAAAACGAAAACATTGCGACGGGCGCGGACTTTTTCAACGTGCATTTTCAGCTGATCTCCCGGTTTAACCGGCTTGCGGAATTTCACGCCGTCGATTGACATAAACAAAACACTTCTTTTGCTCTCGCGAAAATTCTCATCGGCAGCAATAACCAAAGCTCCTGCAGTCTGAGCCATCGCCTCAATCTGCAAAACGCCGGGCATAACCGGATTTCCGGGAAAGTGTCCCTGAAAAAACTCCTCGTTCATGGTTACGTTTTTGAGACCGACGCCCTTCTCGCCCGGAACCTCGACTTCCAGACGGTCTACCAGTAAAAACGGATAGCGGTGCGGCAGCATATCCATGATTTCTTCAACATGATAAATTTTATTTTCAGACATTTCAGCTTATTCCCTTTTCTGTTATTTCTTGCTCAGTTTCTGTACATAAGAAACCTGACGCATAAAGTCTTTAATCGGCACGGCGGGCGTTCCCATCATCACCGCACCGGGTTCAATATCGCGCATAATTCCCGACTGGGCGCCGACTTGCGCTCCGCTGCCGATGTTCAGATGATCGGCAAATCCCGTTTGACCGCCGCAGACGACATAATCGCCGAAAGTACAGCTGCCGGCGATACCGGTCTGAGAGACCAAGATACAGCCGCGGCCGAGTTTGACGTTATGCGCAACCATTACCAAATCGTCGATGCGACAGCCGTCGCCGATTACCGTATCATCCAACGCGCCTCTGTCTACACAGGCGTTGGCTCCTATTTCGACATCATTGCCGATAATTACCCGTCCCAGCTGAGGAATCCTTTTATGCCGTCCCTCCAGCATCATAAATCCGAAACCGTCCCAGCCGATGCGGGCGCCGCCGTAAACATAGCAGTCATTGCCCATCAGACAGTGGGAAATTCCTGCGCCCGCGCCGATACGGCAGTTGTTGCCGATCTCGCAGTTACGGTCAATCATCACATGAGCTTCAATAATACAGTTGTCACCGATTTTTACTCCGTCTCCGATTACCGCAAAATCGCCGACAAAGCAATTTTTTCCGATTTGCGCCGTCGGCGCGACCGAAGCGGTCTTACTGATGCCGGGTGCCGGCTTGTCTTCGCCGTACATCGCATAATTGAGCTTGACGAACCCCAAATGCGGATTGCCCGAAATAAGGCGGATCACACCGTCGGCAACAAACGGCGCCAATTCCGGCGTGGTGACGCAGGCCGTTGCCTTAATCCCTGCACCGGCGGCTTTTTTCTTTTTGTCAAAGAAAAAACAAATCTCCCCCTCTTTGGCGCCGGACATAGTCGCCAAATCTCTTATCTGCACATCCGCTTTGGACTTGTCTTCCAGTTCCGCCTCGCAAATCTCGGCAATCCGAGCCAGCGTGAAAGGACCGTTGTTTTTGAAAAATCTTGTGTCAACCATGAAGAGTTCCTTTTTCTCTGTTATAAACGGGTACCAAAATTCAAACGAAAGACCTGGGTCTCATCGTAATCTTCTTTAACAATCGGGAAGCCGAAGTCAATATCAATCTGCCCCATCGGCGACAGCCACTGGAAGCCAAAACCGGCAGCCACGCGCGGACTCGAAGAATATTCGACGTCGGCCGCATTGTAATTGTCCGGCTTGCCGAGGGCACCGGCATCGACGAAAGTGCGGCCTTTGATGCCGAGTTCGTCCAAACCGATCGGAAACATTACTTCGCCGCCGGTATAAACCATCCAGTTGCCGCCCAGAGCGTCCCGCGTGACTTTGTCGCGCGCGCCGATACCGGCAACGTCAAACCCGCGCAAAGTAGAACCGCCGAGATAATAGCGGTTGGGAAGCCGAACGTCCTTGCCGCCGTAACCGGTAATATAGCCGGCATTGAAGAAAAATTTGAAAGTATAATAGTCGGACAGGGTATAATAACGATAAGCCTTGGCATCAAACTTGGCATATTTTTCGTCACCGCCGACGCCCGAAACGTCGTTGCCGAAGGAAAGGAAATAACCGTCTTTGGTATTAATTGCACTGTCCCGCTTGTCATAAACCAATGTCTGGCCGACGGACGAATCGACATACGTCCCCTCTTCCTGCTTAATATATTTGGATGCGCCGCTGCCGACGTTGCTGATCTCGTCTTCACGCAACGTATAACGAACCTGCTGCGACAAATCGTCGGTATAGTTCCAGCCTAAACGCAAACGACCGCCGGTGGTCGAACTGTCATACGAACTCTCGTCCTGATAATCCTCTTCGCTGCGGAACAAGTCAAAACCGGCACGCAGACGACGGTTGAGAAAGTACGGCTCGGTAAAGCTCAGATCATATTCCTGAGCACGCTCGGAAACGGCGGCATCAACGCCCAGCCGCTGGCCGAGACCGCGGAAGTTGTTTTCGGTCACGCCGGCGCGTACCGTGGCACCGTTGACGGTAGAATAACCGATGCCGACGTTAAAATATCCGGTCGATTTTTCTTCGACCTTCACGTTAACATCAGCCTTGTTTTCATCTTTGGGAACCGTGTCGATATCCACTTTTCCGAAATAGTCGAGATTTTCGACATTACGACGGGAATCTCTGAGTTTCGACACGTTAAAAGCATCTCCTTCCTCTATACGGAATTCGCGGCGGATAACCTTATCATGGGTGCGAGTGTTGCCGGTAATGTTAATGCGGTCGACAAAAACGCGCTCGCCTTCGCGGATATGGAAAAAGACGTCCATGTCCCCGGTCTCGGTATCCTTAATCAGTTCCGGTTCGACATCGACAAAGGCAAACCCTTTTTTGCCAAGCTCGTCGGTCAAGGCCGAAACAGACTTTTCAACCTTGTCAGCGTTATACCAGTCGCCGATTTTAAACTCAACGGCATCGGCAAAAGCGGAAACGTCAACATCGGAAATGGCAGAATCAATCTGAATATCTTTAATTTTGTATCGCTTGCCCTCATCCAGTACATAGGTCAGAACAAACGACTTATTGTCCGGCGTCAGCTCGGCAACCGCGGAAACGACGCGGAAATCGGCATAACCGCGCTTGGCATAAAAACGGCGCAGCAACTCTTTGTCATAATTTGTTTTCTCGGCATCATAGTGTTCGGAAGAAGAGAAAATCCGGTACCAACGGCTCTCTTTGCTCATGATAACTTCCTGCAGATCATTATGCGAATAGCGGCGATTTCCCATAAAGTTGACTTTATCGATTACCGCCAGCGGGCCTTCGTTGATATTGAAAATCAAATCGACGCGGTTTTGATCACGTCGGACAATCTGCGGCTCGACCACCGCGGCATAGCGCCCGCTGCGTTTATAGACCTCAAGAATGCGAGCGACGTCCTCCTGCACCTTGGCACGCGAATAAGTCGAACGCGGCGTCAGACGAACTTCGCTTTGCAGCATTTCATCGTCAACCTTGTCGTTACCGTCAAACAAAACCTTGTTAATCACCGGGTTTTCGGCAACTTTAATCGTTAGGACGCCGTCGGCGCCGACGTTCATCGAAACATCCTCAAACAACCCTGTCGCATAGAGCTGTTTTAAGGAAGCGTCCAGCTTTTCATCCGTGACAAACGCATTTTTTTTGATATCAACGTAAGATATCACCGTTTCAGGCTCAACACGCTCAAGGCCTTCTATCCTGACATCACCGACATACATCGATGCCGCCCGGGCGTCGACCCCAAGCAAAAGCGCCAGTCCCAAAGTCCCAAGTTTTAAATTATCAGTCATGGTTTAATCCTTGTTTTTAAGAAAACCAACGGTGAAACAAACGCGCAAAGTCGTTATAAGTTGCAAACAACATCAACGCGATCAATATAAAAAGTCCAAATCGGAATACATATTCCTTGGCTTTTTCGTTGATTTCCCGACGGATGAGAATCTCAATCGAGTAAATAACGACATGGCCGCCGTCCAGCAGGGGAATCGGAAACAAATTGATAAGCCCCAGATTAATTGATAATAAAGCCGTAAAGATGATAAAATCGACCAGACCGCGCTCGCGGCTGATGTCTCCCGACATCTCGGCAATTCTAAGAATCCCGCCGACTTCATCGGCATTGCGACGCCCCGTAACCATCTGACCGAGACCGCGCAACGTAACTTCGGTAATGCGCCAGGTTTCTTTGAGAGAATCAACCAGAGCCTCGCCGAGGCTGACCCGCGTCGGAGTAATTTCCACCGCGTTCAGAGAATGGACGCCAAGCATCGGACGCGGCTCGGCATTCTGATTGGCTTCGACTTCCAACGGCACGACCTGCAGCGGAAACGCCAGCCGTACGACTTTACCGTCGCGTTCGATTTCCAGTCTGATTTTTTCGTCAACGTGCATATCCACTTCCTGACGGAGCTCGGTGAATGTCGCAACCTTTTTGCCGTTGACGCTCAAAATTTTGTCTCCTTTCAGAACGCCTGCTTTTTCGGCGGCGCCGCCTTTGATGACGTCGCCGACCACGGCCGGGAAGTCCATTTTGCCGAGAAAGAAGAAAATACTTGCAAATACGACTATCGCAAACAGATAATTTGCTGCCGGACCGGCAATGACAATCGCCAGCTTTTTGAACGGATTTTGATTGGCAAATGCATGTTTCCGCTCTTCCTCCGCAACGTTTTTGTCGCTCTGTGACGAACTGGCGGCGTCCTCATCGCCCAAAAATTTGCAATACCCGCCGAGCGGAATCAGAGACAATTTCCATTCCGTCCCCTTGCGATCGATCCAACCCCATAGTCTGCGGCCGAAACCAATGGAAAATTCGGTAACTTTCACGCTGCAAAGCCTGGCCACCAAAAAGTGTCCAAGCTCATGCACAAAAACCAGGATTCCGAGTAAGACGACAAACGGCACGACATAGTAGACCGTATTCAACAACCAATCCATAATTAATTTTTAACCTCTTATATCAGAAACAACACATATCTGAAGAACATGTAGACAATCGGCGCTGCAAAAATCAAACCGTCAACCCGATCAAAAACGCCGCCGTGACCGGGAATCAGATCACTTGAATCTTTCAGATTAAGCGAACGCTTGATGGCTGATTCGACCAAATCTCCGATCTGAGCAATGAGCGCAATCATTGCGGCCAGCATTCCGTAGTACAAAGCATGAGGCAACGCGCCGACATACCAGCAGACAGCGGTACTGATGCCCACGGAAAAAAGCATGCCGCCGATAAGACCGGACCAGGTTTTGTTAGGACTGACTTTCGGCGCAAGTTTCGGGCCTTTAAGATTGCAACCGATAACATAACCGCCGACATCGACAGCCCAAACGACCAACACAAACCACAACGTGACGGCAAAGCCGACCAGCTCGTAGAGCCAGACGACAGCTCCCAATCCGACAGAAATATAAGGCACGCCCAAAACAAGCAATTTGCGCCGGACTTCGCTTTTGGACTTGATGAAAGCCAAAACAATACCGGCGAACAGGCTCAGGAAAAAAGCGAACCAAGAACCGAGCAGAACAGCGACGCCGACAACAAACGCGTAAAGCGCGGTATAAAAAGCGCCGCGGGAATTGGGCACCATTCGCGACCATTCCCAAGCCATCAGTACACCGGCCAGAAAGACAAGCAGCTGGACAAGCGGATAACCGACATATAAACAGCCGATGACAGCCGGAGCCAGAATTAAAGAAGTGACAATGCGCTTAAGCAATGAGCCGAGTTTAGTTTTTTCCATAGCGTCTCTCCCTGCTGTTAAACTCTGCAACAATTCCGGTTAATTCCTTTTTGCCGAAATCCGGCCACGGCGTGGGGCTGAAATAAAGCTCGGTATAGGCAAGCTGCCACAGCAAATAGTTGCTTATTCTCTGTTCCCCGCCGGTTCTGATTAACAAATCAGGATCCGGGATGTCTTTGGTGTAGAGCATATCAGAAAACATTTTTTCGTCAATCTCGGCAGCGCTGATATCCCCCTTTTGCGCCAAAGAGGCGATTTTACGGACGGCATTGACGATTTCGAGCCGGGATCCGTAGCTCAATGCGATGCATAAAGTCATTTTGTCGTTGGCTCCGGTATCATGCTCGATTTTGTTCATTTGTTCGACGATATCGGGTGCCAGCATTGTGCGCTCGCCGATAAAAAGGATACGTACGCCGTTTTCCTGTATTTCCTTAAGTTCCGACTTCAGATATTGGCGCAGCAGATCCATCAGCGCATCGACCTCCGATTTGTCGCGCTGCCAGTTCTCGGTAGAAAAAGCGTAAAGCGTCAGATATCGAATCCCCAGGTCGGCGGCGGCCCGAACTATTCCCTGCACCGCTTCGGCGCCTTTTTTGTGCCCCACTGCGGCCGGAAGCCCTTTGGCTCTGGCCCAGCGACGATTGCCATCCATAATAACGGCCAGATGCTTTAGATTATTCGTATCAGTCAATTGCCGAAACCCTGTGCTTACACCTGCATAATGTCTTTTTCTTTTTGAGCAAGCAGGTCGTCAATCTTTTTGACCGAATCATCGGTCATTTTCTGAATTTCGTTCTCGTATCTCTTTTCGTCGTCTTCGGAAATTGCATTGTCTTTCTTGAGTTTTTTGACATTGTCCAAAGCGTCGCGGCGAATATTGCGAATTGCCACTTTGTTGGCTTCGGAATACTTGCCGGCCACTTTAATCAGTTCTTTGCGGCGTTCTTCCGACAACGGCGGAATCGGAATCCGGATAAGCTGGCCGTCGGAAGCCGGATTCAGTCCCAGATCCGACTCGACGATTGCTTTTTCCACCGCTTTGGCCAAACTTCTGTCCCAGACGCTGACCGACAAAGTGCGCGCATCGGGAACCGAGACCGTGCCGACCTGCGCAAGAGGCGTCATTGAGCCGTATGCCTCCACCATAATACCGTCAAGCAGACTGACGTGAGCACGTCCGGCGCGCAGCGTACCGAACTCCGCTTTTAGCGAATCGAGCGTTTTTTCCATACGGGAAGCGGCTTCGGATTTGATTGTACTGAAATCTGACATGTTTATACCTCTTTTTTGATTATTGTGAACCTGCCTTTGCCGGACACGACCTGAGCCAACGCATCGGGCGCATGTTGAGAAAAGACAACAATAGGAATATCGTTTTCCTGTGCCAGCGACACGGCCGTTATGTCCATGACGCCGAGCTGACGGCGAATAACCTCGTCATAGCTGACAGCCTCATACTTTCTGGCCTGTTTGTCCTTGCGCGGATCAGCGTCATAAACGCCGTCCACCTGCGTGGCCTTGAGCAAAACGTCGCATTGCATTTCGGAAGCGCGCAAAGCGGCTCCGGTGTCTGTCGTAAAATACGGATTGCCGGTGCCGGCGGCAAAGATGACAACGCGCCCTTTCTCAAGATGACGCAGCGCGCGGCGATACATATAAGTCTCGCAAACCTGAGGAATACTGAGCCCGGAGAGTACGCGCGCAGGCGTTCCGGCAGCTTCAAGCGCATTCTGGATATAGAGCGCATTCATAACGGTTGCCAGCATTCCGACCTGATCGGCAACGGTGCGGTTCATTCCGGCGGAAGCCTCTTTGGCTCCGCGAAAGATATTGCCGCCGCCGACAACCACGCAAACCTCAACCCCGGCATCGCTCACGGCCTTTATCTGTTCGGCCAGATCCTTAATCACTTCGGCTGACATTCCGAAGCTTTTGTCGCCCATCAGGCCTTCGCCCGAAAGTTTCAGCAGTATTCTCTTATATATCGGTTTCATAAAACTCTCTTTTACGGAAACTGGTTTGCTTTGCGTTTAATATTAATGATTTTAATTGTTTTGTCATCAAGTTTTTAGCGCTTATTTGAAAAAACTTTGAAACGTCCTGTTCATCAGTTTGCGAATCAGGGTTGTCAAAAACAAGTTTCAAGGGTATTAAAGATACAGTTTGAACTTATTGAAAAGGAACTTCCGATGTCCATGGATTACTTGTTTGCCGCATTCGGAATCGGCGGCTATTTTCTCGGTTCCATTCCCTTTGGTCTGGTTCTGTGCTACCTGGCCGGCTACGGTGACATCCGCAAAATCGGCTCCGGCAACATCGGCGCCACCAACGTTCTGCGCACCGGCAACAAGACGCTGGCGCTGCTGACGGTCATTCTCGACGCCTCCAAAGCCGGTATTGCCGCCTGGCTGGCCTGCAAATTCGTGCCGGCAGACGTTTATTATCTGTGCGGCGTCGAAAGTTCGGCCAACGTCATCGCCGCCCTGATTGCCGGTTCGCTGGCGATCATCGGGCACAACTTTCCGATCTGGCTCAAGTTCAAAGGCGGCAAAGGCGTGGCTTCGGCTTTCGGTTTTGTACTGATTATGACGCCCCAAATCGCGCTGTCGGCGCTGTTCATCTGGCTGGCAACGGCGTTTGCGTTCCGCTATTCTTCGCTGTCGGCAATCGTTGCCGCGACCGCGGTTCCGTTTCTGACTTATTTTATGAGCGATGAAATACATACCGTGTTTTATACCGTTATCGTCATTCTGATCCTGATACGTCATCATGCCAACTTTGCCCGCCTGTTCCACGGCGAAGAAAGCAAAATTACGTTTAAGAAAAAGTCTTAAGGCGAACGGCGTGTTGACAACGGAAAGCGAACTGACCGACATCCTGCAGCTGATTAACTCCGAGAATGTGGGACCGATTACCTTTTTTAAGCTGGTGAGCGCTTACGGCTCGCCGGCTCGAGCGCTTTCCGAAGCTGCGAAAATCAAAAAAATACGCCTCTGTCCGCGTGAACGTGCCGAACGGGAATTCCGACAAGCCGCCGAAGCAGGCATTGTTCTGATTGCCTATAATGACGAACGTTATCCGCCCAACCTCAGGCTGATTGAAGACTGCCCGCCCCTTCTGTATGTCCGAGGCGATCCCGAGATACTGCGCAATCCCGTCTGCGTTTCGATTGTCGGCGCCCGCAACGCCTCGATCAACGGGCGCAAGACGGCTTCCAGAATCGCCCATGATTTGTCGGAAAGAGGCGTTTGCGTGGTCTCGGGTATGGCGCGAGGCATTGACGCCGCCGCGCATAAAGGGGCAATGTACGCTCGCGGGCAACAAGGCGAAACCGTCGCCGTTCTGGGCTGCGGCGTCGACGTCGTTTATCCCCGGGAAAACGCCGAAGTTTATGCGCAGGCCGCCGTTCAGGGCTGTATCGTTTCGGAGTTGCCGCTCGGCACGGCACCGCAATCAAACTTTTTTCCGCGACGCAACCGAATTGTCGCCGCAATGAGCCTCGGCACGCTGGTGGTGGAAGCCTCGCTCCGCTCCGGCTCACTGATAACGGCCGGACTGGCACGCGCCATGGGACGACAGATTTTTGCGGTACCGGGAACGCCGCCCGAACCGCGGGCGGAAGGTCCGAACCGGCTGATTAAGGAAGGCGCGTTGCTGGCCGAAAACGCCGCCGACATTCTCGAACACCTGCCGCAGACGCCGCCGGTTCCAATGACAAAAAAAGCACAAGCGAAACAAAAAGCTCTTGTTTTTGCGGCAAATGATGCTAATTTAGCTGCCGATACGGCATGCCCCGAGATAAAAATTATTGACTATTTGAATCATGACGGGGTATACGTTGACGAGATTATCCGCCAAAGCGGACTGCAGCCGTCCGAAGTGGCCGAACAGTTGCTCGAGCTTGAAATGGACGGCCGGATTGAGCGCCAAAACGGCAATAAGGTTGCGCTGATTAAGTAAATTTTATGTAGGAAAAAAGATGAAGCTTGTTATTGTAGAATCTCCGGCCAAAGCCAAAACAATCAACAAATATCTGGGCAAAGATTATTCTGTTCTGGCAAGTTTCGGACATATCCGCGATCTGCCGAGCAAAGACGGCTCGGTGCTGCCGGACAACGATTTTGCAATGACATGGGAACTCAGCGCCGGCGGCAAAAAGCGTCTGGCCGACATCGTCAAAGCGGTTAAAGAATGCGACACGATTGTGCTGGCTTCCGACCCGGATAGAGAAGGAGAAGCCATTGCCTGGCACATTTTGGAAGAGCTCAAGGCCAAAAAAGTTTTGAAAGACAAAAAGATCGAACGCGTCGTCTTTCACGAAATCACCAAGTCGGCGGTAACCGAAGCGATTAAAAATCCGCGGCAGATCGATGACAACCTGGTCTCGGCCTACATGGCGCGCCGTGCACTCGACTATCTGGTCGGGTTTACCCTGTCGCCGGTTTTGTGGCGCAAGCTGCCCGGTTCCAAATCTGCCGGCCGCGTGCAGTCTGTCGCGTTGCGTCTTGTCTGTGACCGCGAGAACGAAATCGAAAAATTCAAGGCCGAAGAATACTGGACGATTGACGCCGAATTATTCACCTCGGCCAAAGCGTTGATCAAGTCGCGCCTGATTCAGCTGGACGGCGCCAAACTTGAAAAGTTTGATCTCAACACCGAGGCCAAAGCTTTGGAAGCCAAAGCCAAAATCGAAGCGCAGGAATTTGCTATTTCCAATGTCGAGCGTAAAAAAGCCAACCGTTATCCGGCGCCGCCGTTTACAACGTCCACCTTGCAGCAGGAAGCCGCGCGCAAACTGCGTTTTTCGGCCAAAAAGACGATGCAGATTGCCCAAAAGCTGTATGAAGACGGTTTGATCACCTATATGCGTACCGATGCGGTCAACCTTTCCAAAGAAGCGATTGCCGCCTGCCGCGACGCCATTCTCAAATACTTTGGAGAGGCTTATCTGCCCAAAGTGCCCAAAGAATACAAAACCAAGTCCAAAAACGCGCAGGAAGCCCACGAAGCAATCCGTCCGTCCGACGTCATGAACACGCCCAAGAAAATGGAAGTCAAGCTCGACAGCGACGCGCACAAACTCTATGAATTGATTTGGAAACGCACGGTCGCCTGCCAGATGAATCCGGCAGTGCTGGACAAAGTTGCGATCGATGCAACTTCGGCCGACGGCAAAATTATTTTGCGCGCCAACGGTCAGGTTATTGATTTTGACGGTTTCCTTAAGCTTTATCAGGAATCCAAAGACGATGCGGACGATGATGACGAAAACCGTATTCTGCCCAACGTGACCGAGGGCGAAGCGGTGACCAAGGATGAGATTGTCCCCGAGCAGCATTTTACAACTCCGCCGCCGCGTTTTACCGAAGCCAGTCTGGTCAAAAAGCTGGAAGAACTCGGCATCGGCCGTCCGTCGACCTATGCGACGATTATTGCCGTTTTGCAGGAGCGCAAATACGTACGGGTAGAAAAACTGCGTTTTATTCCCGAAGACCGCGGCAGGATTGTGACCGTCTTTCTGGAAAACTTCTTCCGCAAATATGTGGAGTATGACTTTACCGCCCAGCTGGAGGAATATCTGGACAACGTTTCGGCCGGCGAGATGGAATGGAAAAAACTGCTCGGCGGTTTCTGGGTAAAGTTTATCAAAAACATTGACGCCGTCAAACCGCTGCAAATCAGCGAAGTGATCGAAAAAATCGACGAAGTTTTGTCGCATCACCTGTTTCCGCCGCGCGAAGACGGATCTGATCCGCGGGTTTGTCCCGAATGCGGCAGCGGGCGACTCAGCGTCAAGCTCGGCAAATTCGGCGCTTTTATCGGCTGCTCGAATTATCCCGAATGCAAATATACCAAACCGTTGGTCGACACCAGTGACGAAGAGGCCGCTGCAACGCCGAAAGCGCCTAACCCCGAAGACAAAGTTCTCGGCGAACTGAACGGGATGAAAATGTATCTCAAAAAAGGCCCTTACGGTTTTTACGTTCAGCTGGGCGAAGACGCGACGGCCACTACCGAAAAACCGAAACGCTCGGCACTGCCCAAGAACATCGCCCCCGAAGAACTGACGACGGAACAGGCTGCTCGCCTGCTCTCGTTGCCGTATGACCTCGGTGACGGCATTCAAGTAAATGTCGGAAAATTCGGACCTTATCTCAAACAAGGCAACAAATCAAAATCTCTGACCGGTCAGGACAATATTTTTAACATCACGCCGGAACGCGCCAGGCAGATTCTGCAAAACGCGCCCGAGCGCCCGAGCGGCAAATCACTCGGCGTTCATCCCAAGGACAAACAGGATATCGTTTTGATGAACGGACGCTACGGCCCCTACCTCAAGCACGGCAAAAACAACCACGCGCTGCCGAAGGACATGAAAGACCGCGAACCGACTCTGGACGAGGCGATAAATATTATCAACAATGCCAAAAAATAAAGAAATATCCTGTGACTGAGTTGTTCTTAAAAACAGCGAAATTATATTTTTACTGTTAGTTGTAAAAAGGTTATGGATAAATTATCTGTATTTCTGGCAAAAGGCGACAATTGATTGTATGTTGTTTTCGTTACGTGTAATCAAAATAAAAGATAAAGGAAATGAGCAAGATCAGCTTAAATGCGAGTATGAGGACAAATTTACTGAGCCTGCAGAACATCAGCAGGCAGGTAGATTTGACGCAGGAGCGCTTGTCGACGGGGAACAAGGTTAATTCCGCGATCGACAATCCATCGTCGTATTATACGGCGCGTTCTCTGACGAACCGCGCGAGCGATCTTGACGCGCTGCTGGACAGCATGGGACAGGCTGTCCAGACGATAAAGGCCGCCAACGAAGGCATCGAAGCCGGCTTGAACCTTTTGGAGCAATTACAGGCGGTCGGCAACCAGGCGC
>CAYNBB010000020.1:0-22401 GCA_964395655.1 uncultured Azospirillaceae bacterium
TTTCCAGAACTGTTTGAACTTGTCTGCAATGTTCATTGCCGCTTGGGGCATCCGGAGCTGTTTTCGCATGTTGGATATTTCCGGCGCTTCGGAAAAACTCATGTTGACCTTGACAATCTTGTCTTTGCCCGAAGGCATCGCGTATTTTCGGATTCCTTCCTTAAGGTAATTGGGAATACCAAGGTTTTCGGCTGTCAGAAACTCTTTGTTAATGCGCGCGGCAAAAATCATGTTGTCGTCTGTTTCCGTGACTTGGTAATCCCCGTTTGCTTCAAGCGTTTGGTGTGTCATTTTGCCGATAATCAGGCTCATGTTGCCGAGGTTGTTGACCAGAGCGGAAGCGTCGTTCAGCTCTGATTTTTTGTCTTTCATGCCGAAAATTTCCCTGAAGACGTCGCGTGCGGCGCCCAAAGGCAATTTATGATGAACGGAAACGATTTGGTTCTCGGCCGTTTCATCCATATATTTTTTTCTCAGCGCTTGTTCTTCTCGACGGCTCAAACCGGGAGTGTCGTCAGGTTCTATGAATGCCAGACAACCGACGTTGGTTTGTCCGTTGCACAGCCCGCGAATAAATGTCCGCTCAATGGTCTGGACATAAGATTGATAGTCGTTGGTGTCATTTTTATTGCTTTTGTCAAATTCGATTTTATGCGATAAAATTCCTGCCATGGTCTTGAAATAGACTTCTTGGCATTTGGCATTGTAAAGTTTCTGCCGTTTGCTTTCCAAATCTTTCGGTGAGACGTCTTGAGCCTTAAGTCCGAGGGCTTTGTCAATTTCCTTTTGGGCGTTTTCGCCGAACATTTGTTCCATTTGTTTGCGGAAGGCATCAAAATTAGAGGCGGAGTCCGGTTTTTGAGCCAGATTTTTCCCGTTTTCCATCATCGTGCCGTATAATTTCAGAAACGCCGGCCGGATTCCCTGGGGACTTTTGAATATGTCTCGCAATTCCTTGCGAAAACCGGCGTCTTCCTTTTTGGTTTCGTATTCCAGATGTTTGTCGCGTACCATATTGCTCAAATGGCTCTGAATGCTTGGCTCTATGTCTTTAATAACCGCGTTGGGAACTTTTTCCTGTTTATATGTTTCATAATCGACAGCCAATTTTTCTTTCAGAACTTTTTGTTTGCTTTGTAATGTATCATAAAGTTTGTCGGCCATGGATTTTTTCTGGTCAAAGGGCTGATCTAGCGTCCGCTCGGCAATGGATGCCGTCAGTTTTTGAGCTGTGTCTTTGGAAATTCCGATACCTGTCATCATGTTTCTGACAATATTGGCGTTTTCATCCGAAAGGTTGTAGTAATCGAATATTTTTTGAGCTGTCTGATGACGGATTTCTTTAATGCGTAAACGAAGGTCGTCTTTGCTGCGTACGGATTCCAAGTCGTAAGCAATCACCGTTTCCAGATCTTCGTCATGATCAAGCTTGTTCAGTTCGGACACCTGTTCATACAGTTGGTCGATGTCCGCGTCGGTAATTGTCGACAAACGGCAATAATCCAGAAATGCGGTTTCGATAACGAGGCGTTTTGACAAGTCTTTGTTTTGCGGTGTTGCCATTTTGTTTTCTCCGTAATGCTTATTTTAAAAATAAACTATCAGCCGGAATCTGTCAACACTGAATTGTACAAAACATGTTGACTTTTTGTCTTTTCTGTCGTATATGGAGCGTATCAAACCAATAATTTACATATTATGACAAAAGAAACATTAAAGTTTCTGCGCGAATGCTTTCGTATTCCGGGAAACAAGAAGATTGGCTGGGGCATTATCGAGGAGATAAACGCTTCCGGCACCGAGTACCGATTGGGGGTGGATGTGAGAGAAACAAATTTGTTTCTCGACGTCGCGTTGCGGCGCTTTTACTCCAAGGTTCAGTTGCGCAGTGTCAGCCGGAAGATATATCCCGCCGTCCGCCGCAGCTGTGACAGGTTGAACTACGAGTTTGTGGCTGAAAACGGCTTGAGCATCAAACGCTCAAAGAGTTTTATCTCGGATATTTATTATCCGGCCGTATACAGTAAAGAACTTGAAGAGGAAGGCGCGCTTTAGCTCGCCTTTGGCAAATGAGCGAAAAAGGCTGTCCTTTTTGAGGACAGCCTTTTTTGTTTGCGTTATCGGCGCTCAGACCGCAATCTGCCGCAAATCGGACGGAATAATCAGCTCGGCGCCGGTCGAGGCGATAACTTCTTCCGGCGAAAAAGCGGGATTAATCTCTTTGAGCAGCAGTCCCTCGGGCGTTACTTCCAAAACGCAGCGTTCGGTCACAATCAGGTCGACTTCATGCGCGGCGGTAAGCGGCAGCGTGCAGTCCTGAACGATGCGCGGCACGCCTTTGTTGGTGTGTTCCATTGCGATAATCACTTTTTTGGCGCCGACGACCAGATCCATGGCGCCGCCCATTCCGGGTACAAAAGATCCCGGAATCATCCAGTTGGCAAGATTTCCGTGGCTGTCTACCTGCAACGCGCCCAGAACCGTTGCGTCAACATGACCGCCGCGGATAATCGCAAAGGACATTGCCGTATCAAAAAACACCGCGCCCGGACGCGTCGTCACGGCCAGCCCGCCGGCATTGGTAACCAACGGGTTTTCCGGCGCGTTCAAATCACGGTGTCCCACGCCGAGCATGCCGTTTTCGGACTGAATGACGACATGAATGTCATGCGGGATATAGTTGGCGACTTCGGTCGGCAGCCCGATGCCGAGCGTAATGACGTCACCTTCTTTTAGCTCTTGGGCAACGCGTCTGGCAATAATTTCACGGCATTGTTCTTTTGTCAGGGGCATAATTTTCTCCTATACGGCAAGATAATCAACAAAAATTCCGGGAATGGTAATCTGCGCCGGGTCAAGCGGCTCGTCGGAAATTTCGTCGGCTTCCAGAAAGACTGTCTGCGCGGCAGTAGCCATAACGGTGTTGAAATTACGGGTCGTTCCGTCCAGAAAGGCGTTGCCGAATTTATCGGCTTTGGTTGCATAAATCAACGCATAATCGGCCTTGAGCGGTTTTTCGAGCAGGTATTTGCGTCCGTCGATTTCGATAATCTGTTTGCCTTCTTCGACGAGTGTGCCGATTCCTGTCGGTGTCAGAACGCCTCCGAGTCCGGCGCCTCCGGCATGGATGCGTTCAACCAGCGTTCCGAGCGGCACCAACTCGACTTCCAGATTCCCTTCGTTCATCTGGCGGCCGGTTTCGGGATTGGTGCCGATATGTCCGACAATGACCTTTTTAACCAGCTTGTTGACAATCAGCTTGCCGCGGTCAAATTCCGGGGTCGAGGTATCGTTGGCAATCAGCGTCAGTCCGCCGGTTTTGTTTTTTATCAGTTCGTCGATGATTTTGACGGGGGAGCCGCAGCGCAGAAAACCGCCGATCATCAGCGATGAATTTTCCTTAATCAGTTTTGCGGCCTCGGCTGCGGGAATAATCTTTTTCACTTGATCCTCAGTCGTTGTTAAATATGCAGGCGCGAAATGTACTCGATTTTTTTTGAAAAGTCATCAATTTTATTTGGGCGGGTAAAAAATATGGACAAAAATATCGGCTTATGTTATGCTGTACAGCATAAACAAATCTTAAAAATAAATAATTATGAAGTACGCAAAAATGATTGCAGGGCTGCTCGTCATGATTATGCTGAGTTCCTGCTCGCAGAGGCTTTATAAGGTCGGCCACGTTTATCGTTTTGCCGATGATGAAAAAGAAGCTTATTACAAGGCCGGAGGACATGACATTTCTTCCCGCCATGAAAGAAATTCCGGAGCGCTGGTTACCAAGTCGCAATATACCCAGACGGTTTACGAGGTTAACACCGGCTGGCTGATTGCCCGAAGCACCGCAACCGACGTCCGCGTTATTTTCGGCGACAGGACGGTTGTCATTGCCAAAAATGATTACGGCGCCAAGCGCGAGTGGAAAGCGACTGTCGGCGGCAGGAAAAAGGTTTTTGTCGTCGAGGTTACCCGCACCGGCACCTACGGCCGTCTGCTGGAAAACGGGCTTATTGTCGGCCGCTACACGTTCTGAAGCAAAAACGAATGTTTTATAAGGGAAAGATTTTTCTTTCCCTTTTTTTTATATGTTGATAGAGTTATCTGAACGAAAAACAACATAGCGGGAAGCGAAAATCATGCAGTGCCTCGAATTTGACATCAATGCCGCCGCAGGCGTCCGGCTTTTGGCAGACATTAACCTCGGAGGGCAGCTTTTTTCCAAAGGTCACGCGTTGACGCCGGAAGATATTATCGTCTTCAAAATGTTCGGTATCCGCCGGATCAGCGGTGTTCTTATGGAAGATTCGGACATTGACGCGTCGACGGCAGCCGGTATTGTTGCTGCCAAACTCTGCGGCGGCAATAGCGCTTTTAAGATTGAGAGCGGCGGCCGTTGTCGGATTGTCTCTTTGACCGCCGGCGTGCTGATGACTTCGGGCGAGCGATTGTCCAAGTTTAACCGCCTGCATCAGGATCTGGTGCTCAATACGCTTGAACCTTACTCCGTGGTCGAACCGAATCAGGTTATTGCCGAATTGGAAGTTCGTATGCCGGTGGTGTCGCAGGAGGAGATTGACGAAGTTGTCTTCAAGCTCTCGGGCAACAGTGCGCTCTTGGAGGTTACCGGGACAAGGCCGCGCCGTGCCGCGCTGATTTATGCCCGGTTGACCGATGATCCGGCCGAAACGGAGCATTTTACGGCTTCGGTCAAAAGTCTGTTGGCCGTCGCTGCCGGTCTGGGCTTGGAATTTGACGCCGAATACAATGCTGCTTATACGGTTGACTCCGTTGCCGACGAGATCGAAAAGTCCGTCCGCGCCGGACATGAGGTCAGTTTTGTGCTGACGCCGCTGCCTTCCGCCGGAATGAAGGACGTCGTGCCCGCGGCGCTCAGTCAGATTGTCGATGAGGTTGCGTGCTGTCGTCTGCCGGTTCTCGGGGCTTCGGATTTTCTGGCGGCGCAGAAACGCGGCGCCAAAATCATCTGTTTGCCGCATAATTACGGAAATATATCGTCGCCTCTGCTGAACGAAACGATTAGGCAGGCAATTTTTACGGAAAAGCTTCGGGCAGAGGAATTTAAGCGTTTGCAGGTTCCCGTGCTGCCCCAAACCGCCCTGTTGCCGGAAGAAGAACGGCGCGCGCTGGTTATGCCCAAAAATTACGGCGCACCCGGACGCAAGGCCAATATTGCCGCCGTGGTGCTGGCGGCAGGGCAGGGACGCCGTGCCGGACGCAACAAGCTGATGGCCGACATCGGCGACAACCGGCCTTTGTTTATGAATGCCGTCAATGCCGCGATCCGCTCTGATGCAAGTCCGGTTTTTGTCGTCACCGGTTATCACGATGACGAAATGCAGGCGTTTTTGGATGAGGTTGACGTAAACGTCGTGTATAATCCGGCTTATTATGCCGGCGTCAGAACCAGTATTGAGCTGGGATTAAAGTCGGTGCCGAATTTCTGCTCCGGCGCGATGCTGATTCCGGCCGATATGCCCAATCTTACGGCGGCGGATCTGAACAAACTGATTGCCAAATTCAAGCCGGAGTCTGAGAAACAGGTTGTAATGTTTTCCTGCCGCGGCGTCAGGTCTAATCCGGTGATTTGGAGCCGGGCTCTTTTCGACAAAGCCGATATCGTGCCCGAAAACGCGCAGCAGCGTCCTGTTTTTATGGAGCATTCTGATTATACGACACTGGTCGAGATAAAAGACCGGAACAAACTTCTGGATGTGACTTTTGCCGCCGATATTGATAGGGTTGTTAAAAGCTGATTCCCGGTTGTCGCCTTTCACGGATTTTGAGGTGACAGATGTTTTCGCGGCGTTTTTTGCTTCAACGGCAAAACAATCTCAAAAACCGTTCCGTGTCCGAATTTGCTTCGAACAGAGATTGTTCCTCCGTGCATTTTTACGATAAGGTCTGCTAAAGACAGACCCAGGCCGAGCCCTTTTTGCGAACGGGATTTTTCCGCCTGCCAAAAACGGTCGAAAACATGAGCGAGTTCTTCTTGTCGGATACCGATTCCGTTATCCTTTATGCGCATCCTGAGCATACTGTCCTGGCGTTTCAGACTTATGCTGATTTTTTTGTCGGCGTGCGTATATTTGACGGCATTGTCCAGCATAATCAAAAGCAGCTGCCGTATCATGACGCGGTCGGCCTCAATCCGAATGTTATTTTTTGCACCGTACAGAACAACGTTTGCGGACGGATATGCGGCCGACATGGATGCAACGGTCGACGCGGCCAATTCGTTTATCAAAAAACAGTCCTTATGCTTTATAAAGGTTGTGCCGTTGTCATATCTGGCAATTGTCAGCAGCCGGTCAACCAGATTTGTCATTTGCTGCAATTCTTCTTTTATGTCCTGAATAATTTTCTGTTTTTCAGGCGAATATTCCAACAGTTCCATATAAGAATACAAAATTGTCAATGGCGTACGCAGTTCGTGAGCCGCGTCGGAAACGAACTGTTTCTGCTTAAGGTAGCTTTGTTCTACATATTTCATTGAGCGCTTGGCGAAAACGTTACCGATTAAATAAGCGAACAAAATCGTGAAAATCGCCGCCGTCAACGATATTTTGACATATGACTTGGTGCTTCTGCGCACCGGCGTATAGTTGGAAAGGACAAAAACTTCTCCTTTTTGACCGGAAACAGTCGCAAAATCTTCCTTAATGACTATAAAATACCATTTTTGTTTATTATGCTTTACATTCACATGATAAAATTTTCCGCTCTGATATTTTTTCCGTATCAAACGTTGTTCCAACCGTTCGGCAAAAACGTCGTCCTTTAGCCGCTCGGCATGAATAATTTTCTTGTCTGCAAACCAGAACGTAAAATTATGCAGAGACTTGATGTCCGAGTTGATTTTGTGAACTGTCGGCACCTCAATGCCCTTGCGTGTGGCTTCCCTGGCTTCCCAAACTTCCTCCGTCAAATAGTCATGCAGGCTGTCCTGCATCAAACCAATGCCGTGATGACGATATGCCATATAACTGGCAATAAGCCCGAAAAACAAAATACAGGCGATAATAACCGTATATTTGAAAGCCAGTTCTCTGCGTATTTTTTCGATCATTCGCCCATTTCCATTTTATAACCGATGTTCTTAACCGATTTAACTCGAAGTTGCGGCATCTCCTTTAGGCTCTTACGCAGCATGTAAATATGGGAATCCAGACTTTCCATGTTGGTGTCAGGTTTGTCTTCCCATATTTTTTCAAAAACGGTTCGACGCGGCAAAATGCGGTTCAGATTGATAAAAAGGATTTCAAACAATTCAAATTCTTTTTTTCGCAGCCGTAATTCCGTGCCGTTGCAGCGAACGATATTCAGATTGCGGTCGATTTCCACGCCGTTTTTGGTGTAAACTCTGTCTACGAACGGTTTTTCTTTTCTGCGGCAGACAGCATTCAGTCTGGCAATCAGTTCTTTTATTTTAAACGGTTTCACAATAAAATCGTCGGCTCCCGAATTAAGGGCGCAGACGCAGTCGTCAAGCTCTCCTTTTGCCGTAATGAAAACGATGCCGCCCTGAAAATTATATTTGTTGCGCAAAAAACGGCAGATTTCTATTCCGTTGATTCCGGGCAGCATCCAGTCAAGAATGACGATGTCATAACTCGAATCCAAATTGTTTTTTATCAGGTCTTCGGCTTCCGTGCCGTCCTGTGCCCAGTCCACGGAACAGTTTTCATACGTCAAAAGATCCAACGTTGTTTTTCCGAGTTTTACGTCATCTTCAACAAGTAAAATTTTCATTTCGGTATCCTCGCTTACGGCTCAATTATATTGTTTTCAGGCGTTAAAAGTAAATCGATTTATTTTTCTTTTTTTCAAAAAAATTCAGATAAATTTCAGTTTTGTCTTCTAAATCGCCGATATGTCCGACAGATTTCGGGAGAATAAAAATGTCAGTCACGCTGTCCAAATCTCTAAAAACGGAATTATATCGTAAAGCGGTGCACCTCAGCTCGCTCTGGATGCCGTTGGCCGTCCTCGTGCTGAACAGAAACACGAATATTATTTTATTTGCATGTCTGCTCGGCATAAACCTGATTGTCGAACGGGTCGCTTATCTCAAATCGCCATTTGTCGGCGCGTTGTTTCGCCGGATGTTCATCAAAACGCTCCGGCACAAAGAAGTCTGTCAAAAGGATTTTGTTCCGAGCGGTTCGGTTTACATCTTTGCTGCGGCTCTTGTCGTTTCCGTCTGTTATGCTTCCGAAGCTGCTGCCGCCGCAATGAGCATAATGCTTATATCGGATTCCTGTGCAGCCGTCTTTGGCAAATTTTGTGGTGTGCATCGTTTTGAAAACGGCAAATCCGCCGAAGGAACATTGGCCTTTTTTATCAGTGCTTTTCTGGTAACGGCCTTTTTCTTTCCGGCGCTTTCGCTTGCGTTGCTCAGCCTGACTTCCGCGCTGGCAGCGGCTGTCGAGTTTTTCGAACGGGAACTGCAAATTGACGATAACTTCACCATTCCGGTCATAACCGGCTTTATCTTGAACTTAATATCCTTCTAAAGGAAAAACTGATGCTGAAAACCAAGACTCCTATCAACTCGACATTGTTTATTGCAATTATAAGCGCTTATTTTTCCTTTATGCTTAACGTAAAATTCTGGCAATTTGCCTTTGAAAAAATAGAAATAGACAGTTTTTCCGTTGCAGTCTTTGCCCTGACGCTGCCGTTTTTTATTTTTATTCCGTTGTTTTGGTTTTTCAGTCTGATTTTTGTTCCGCACCTCGGAAAACCGCTTGTTATGTTGTTGCTGGTGCTGTCCGCCGCTTCCGACTACGCGCTGCAACACCTTGGAATAGTTATCAATTCCGACATGATTCGCAATTTTGCCGAAACCAATTTGCGAGAAGCTTCTGACTTTATAACTCTTCATGCCGTTGCTTATGTTTTGGTTGTCGGCATTTTGCCCGCGATATGGGTTTACAGAACTCCCGTTTGTTTTTCGCCGCTGAAAAAAGAAGTCAAAACCCGGCTGTTGTTTTTTCTGGCCGGTCTGCTGACAATCGGTCTGATTGCTTCCGCTGTTTACAAAGAATATGCGTCTTTCGGACGCAACAACAGCCACGTCCGCTATTACATTAATACATTCAACTATATCTATGCAATCGGACGTTATTACAAACGCAGCGCCGATTCCAAAAGAAATTTTGTAATCCTGGATCAAACGCCGCGGCGACGGCCGGATTTGCAAAATAAGCCGAGAGTCGTTGTCCTCCTTGTCGGTGAAACGGCTCGCGCCGCCAATTTCTCGCTTTACGGATATAAGCAAAACACCAATCCGGAATTATCGCGGAACAAGGATATAATCGTCTTTAAGAACGTCAGTTCCTGCGGAACGGCAACGGCGGTTTCTCTGCCCTGTATGTTTTCTCACCTGACTAAAAAGCAATTTAATGTAACAGACGCCCAATACGCCCAGAACCTGTTGGACATCGTTCAGGCTTCCGGCTGCGACGTTTTTTGGAAAGACAATGACGACGGTTGCAAAAAAGTTTGCAACAGAATAAATCATGTCGACGCCAAAGCCGGCAATAAAGCGCCATACTGTTTCGACAGTTACTGTCATGACGACATTTTGCTCGACGGTCTGGAAAACATGCTGAAAGACATAAAAAAAGACACGCTTATCGTGCTCCACATGATGGGAAGTCACGGACCGACGTATTTCAGA
Organism: uncultured Azospirillaceae bacterium; assembly: GCA_964395655.1. Lineage (GTDB taxonomy): Bacteria > Pseudomonadota > Alphaproteobacteria > RF32 > CAG-239 > CAZU01. The sequence goes on from CAYNBB010000020.1 coordinate 9,704, forward strand.
AGATATCCCGACAGGTTCAAACGCTTTTTGCCGACTTGCGACACCGCCAACCTACAGGACTGTACGCGGGAACAAATCGTAAATACCTATAATAATACGATTCTGTATACGGATTACATCATTTCTTCCGTCATCAACATCCTCAGCCGTCAGCCGCAGCTGCAAAGCGGTATGCTTTATGCCTCCGATCACGGTGAGTCTTTGGGCGAAAATAACCTGTATCTGCATGGTCTGCCCTATGCGATAGCTCCGGAAGAACAGAAAAAAATTCCGATGATTATATGGCTGTCGTCCGGTTTGCAAAAAGCGTTGGGACTGAATAAGTCATGCCTGAACGAAAAAGCCGAGACGCGGGAATTTTCGCATGACAATTATTTTCATACCGTCTTGCGCATGCTGTTTATTGACACCACCGCCTACGACAAAGAACTCGACATTTTCAACCAATGCGGCAAAAGTTGAAAATGCGGCTCACATGCGGAGAATATGCCGGCCGATTAAGCGTGCGGAATGTTGTCGTTTCCCTGTTGCTGCTGCGGATGACGCGCCTGATACATGCCGACAAAGTCAATCGGGTTGAGCATGAGAGGCGGCAGACCGCCGTTGGCCATGGTAGCGCTGATGGCCTGACGGGCGTAAGGAAACATCAAATGCGGCACTTCGATCATCAAAACCGGCTCGACATGTTCCTGAGGCACGTTCAATGCGGCAACGCCGCCGTACGCCATTTCAAGAATAAAAAGCTTCTTGTCCGCAACATCGCCTTCCAGATGAAAATCCAGTTCCACGCTGAAGAGGTTTTCTTCCAGATGTTTGGCATTAATGTCAACCGTAACGTTAATCTTGGGTTCGCCGTGATTTTCCTTAAAAATTTCGGGCGCATGCGGTATTTCGAGCGAAAGGTCGCGAATATACTGATGATGCACCGTTACCGGCGGGTGCGGTGCTTGATTTTCTTCACTCATGTCATCTCCTTGTAAAACGGTATCAATAAGCAATTGCCTATTGTTTTACACTCAAAATTTGTTTTGGTCAAACGATAATAAACAGTTGATAAAAGTTATAAATAAGCTATATTTAGGAAGATGGAAAAAGGAAAGAAGAACAAATGATGACAAATCTTGACATTTTGGTTCTGCTGGTTGTTGTCGTGCTGATTTTTCAACGGCTGCGCAGCCTGCTCGGCACGCGTCCGGCGGAAGAAAAACATATTCGCCTCAGCAGAGAAAGCGCCGAAAAGCTTTACCATATTTTGAAAACGGAAAGCGAAAAACAGGATGTGCTCGGTTCCGTTGCCGAACCTGAAGAAATTACGCCGGTCGAAGAAGAGCCGGCTACCGAGTTGGACAAGACGCTGCTTCGGATTCCGAATTTCGAGAAAAGCCGTTTTATTAACAGCGCCGAGAGGGTTTTTCGCATTACAACCGACGCTTTCAACGGCGGCGACGCCGAAACGCTTGAAATGCTGCTCAGTCCCAAACTTTTCAAAAAGTTTCAGGAAATTATCGAACAACGCCGAAATGACGGCGTCAGCGCCGAAACCGATTTTATCTGCTTTGACAAAGTTGAAATCGTCAAAGCGGAAATTGCCGACGATCAGACCGCCAAAGTTTCGGTCGAATTTGTTTCGCAGCAGGTTAACATATTGCGCGACAAAGACGGAAAAGTTATTGAGGGAGACGAAAATTACATCCAAAACATTACCGATGTCTGGACTTTTGAACGAGCGCTCAATTCCGCGTCTCCGAATTGGATTTTAATCTCGACTAAAAAATAATGGCACGTACTTTTTTTAAACTTCTTGTTTTCGTTTTGCTGCTTGCTTCCTGTGGCGAGTCGGAGACGCCGCCTCCGCCACCGGCCGAAGGTCTGGTCTGTAAGCCGTATGATTTTGCACAGATAGACGGCTGGCAAAACGATGATATGCAAGACGCTTTTCATGCTTTTGAGTTGACGTGTGCACGTTTCAAAAACAGCAAATCCGAATTTTTGAGCGATGCGGCAATCAAGATCAAAACTTCCGATTTTTTGGAATTATGCCGCAACAGACCGGCCGAAGCCGCGGCGTTCAAACAATTTGTCGAAGACAATTTTCGCCCCTGTCTGGTGAGTTTTGACGGTGCGGCAGACGGAAAGTTTACTTCTTATTACGAAGCCGAAATCAAAGCTTCAACGGTCAAAAGCAAAAAATACAATATTCCGATTTACGGTCGTCCGAACGATTTGATTGAATTTAATCCGCGCGACTTTGACAAAAGTCTGCCGTCCGGGCGGCTGGTCGGCCGTGTGGAGAATAACCGGCTGGTGCCTTATTTTGAACGAGCCGAAATTGTCGACGGCGGAATCGACGCTCCGGTTATTTTGTGGGGCGACAGCTATATCGACATTTATGTCATGCAAATTCAGGGTTCGGCCGTGGCAGAACTTGAAGACGGTTCCAAAGTGCGAATAGGCTTTGCCGATACTAACGGTCGAGAGTTTCGCGGGATCGGAAGCATTCTGCTCGAAAACAAAGTGATTCGACCCGGGGAGGCTTCCATGGGCAAAATCAAAAAGTGGCTCAAGGCCAATCCGCAGACCGCTCAAAAGTATCTGAACCGGAATCGGCGTTATGTGTTCCACCGTCTCAGCGATGCGGAAGGTCCGCTCGGCGCGCTCGGTGTGCCGTTGACAGCCGGGCGATCGCTGGCCGTTGATAAAAAATATATTCCGCTCGGAGCACTGCTGTGGCTGGAAACGACCGGACCAAATCGTGAAAAAATAGAAAAGCTGGTTATTGCGCAGGATATCGGCGGTGCGATCCGAGGAGCCGTGCGCGGAGATTATTTCTGGGGCTCCGGCGGCGACGAGATACTGGAATTGGCCGGCAAAATGCATGCCAAAGGCCGCTACTTTGTTTTGCTGCCTAAAACCAAAGGAGAATAAAAATGGCAAAGAAACTTATCAATCGAGCCGATGAACTGACTTTCGGAGCCTTACAGAAAGCCGTTGCCGAAGATAAAATTTCCATATGTCTGCTGACCGGACAAATCAATCGTCCCAATTCTCCGGTTTATAATCCGTGGGAAGTCTTGTTGCCGATATTGGTGCCGGCACTGCTCGGACTGGTTTTGATTCTGACGGTAGGGCCGATGTTCGGGCTGTTGTTTATGGCGGCTCTGATTTTGGCTTCAACGCATATCATCAAAAAGAAACTTGACGCCGGATTGCTGCAACGAACCAAAAATCTGATGCTGTCTTCTCTGGAAAACTTTCAGAAAGTCTGGGAGTTCGGCGGCGTCGTTCTGGTGAACCGTCAAAACAAAAATCAAGGATGTGTGGCGCCGGAAGGGGAATGGAAAGAATTTGTGGTGACTAATTTTGCCGATTTGATGGTTGAAAAAAAAGAAGAAGCGCCGAAAGATGAAAAAGCTCAGTGATATTCCGTCGGTCGAGCTTGACGAGGTTTGGGACGAAGCTTTCAAAGGTGTCAAAAAGCTCAAACAGCCTGAGATTCCGCCGGGTGCGGAAGCGCCGTTGATTATTGAGGCTGTTCGCCGCAGAATTGATTATGCGCAGGTTTGCGGCGGTTCGGCTCTCGGCAGTCTGAAAGTAGGTGAATTTGAAAACATTGACAAGCGCACTGCCGAAAAGTTTCGCAAAGGAGAATTCAAAATCGAACGGCGGCTGGATTTGCACGGCCTGACCGAAAAAGAAGCTTTTGATGCCATCGACGTTTTTATCCGCAACGCCTATCTGCAAGGGTTGCGCTGCATATTGATTATTACCGGCAAAGGAATCAACCGTGAAACCGACGATTGGTACGATAAAAAGGGAATATTGAAAGAAAGCGTGCCCGACTGGCTCAATACGCCCGAACTGCGGCCGCTGATTCTGGCCGTCAGCCATGCCAAACAGGAAGACGGCGGCACCGGAGCGCTTTATGTCTTGTTGCGCCGCCGGCGGCAAAGCAATCTGGCCTCAGCTATTTTTTAAATTGGGCGTTATACAAGGAAGCGTAAGCGCCGCCGGATATTTGCAACAGCTTTTCGTGCGAACCTTTTTCGATGATTTCGCCGTCGTTGATGACTACGATTTCATCGGCGTTCTGCACCGTTGACAAGCGATGTGCAATCACAAAAACGGTGCGATCCTGCATCAGGTTGTCGATGGCTTTCTGCACGACGGCTTCGGACTTGTTGTCAAGCGCGGAAGTCGCCTCGTCGAGAATAACAATCGGTGCGTTTTTGATAAACGCGCGGGCGATGGCCAGACGCTGGCGCTGACCGCCGGAGAGAAGGGAACCTCGTTCGCCGATGTCGGTGTCGAGCCCGTCTTCCTGCTCGTCGACAAACTCCTTAAGATAGGCCATTTCCAACGCTTTGTCGATTTCGGTGTCGGAAGCGTCTGGTTTACCGAGCAGGATATTGTCGCGGATTGTTCCCGAAAACAAAAAATTATCCTGAAAAACAACCGCGATGTTACCGCGCAGGCTTTCAAGCGTCAGATCGCGGATGTCGTATCCGTCAATGGTAATCTTACCGGCGCAGACGTCATAAAAACGCGGCAACAGGCTGACCACCGTCGATTTGCCGCCGCCGGAGTTGCCGACAATCGCCGTGGTGGTGCCGGCCTTGACTTTCAGCGAGATACCTTTGAGCACCGGGCAATCGGGATTATAGGAAAAAGAAATGTTGTCAAAACAAATTTCGCTTTTGACCTTTTTAAGTTCAATCGCTTGCGGTTTGTTTTTGATTTTCGGCTCCAGTCCCAAAATCTCGGCAATACGCTCGATTGCCAAAAATGAAACCTGAACGGCGCTGAAGTTTTTGCCGATGTTTTTAACAGGTCCGTAAAGCATAATCAGAGCAGTGAGGAACGATACAAAGTTACCGCTGGTGATGGTGCCGTTGACAATCAGGTAACTTCCGTAGCCGATGACGGCACCGATGCCTACGGAGGCGACAACGTGCAACATCGGTGTCATCCAGGCGGTTTTCTGAATCATTTTGATACTGAGTTTGAACAGCTTGGTTACCGTGTTGTTGTATTTGTCAAAAGCGTGTTCCTGCAAATTGTATGAGGCAATGGTCTTGCAGCCGGAACAGGTTTCGTTGTAATTGGTGAGAATGGTGGCGCTTTCTTCAACTTGTTTTTTGATGGTGTTTTTAATCATGCGGCGAACCTGCGACAGCGGCATCAGCGCACAGACCAGAACAAGTATCGCGATAATCGAGAGCTGCCACGAATTGTATATCAGCACGCCGATCAGTGACAAAGACGAAAAAACGCGCGACAAAAACAGTCGGATATTGTCAATCAGGCCGTTACAGGCGGCATCGGCGTCGGAAGAAAAACGCTGAATGATATAACCTGAATCGTTTTTGTCATAAAAAGCCGGTTCCAGAAACAGCAGTTTGCGAAACAACGCGCGTTTGACGTCGACGGTAATTTTGCCGCCGACCCAGCCGTTGAAATACGCTGCCGCGTAATTGAGGGCTCCCTGCACCAGGGTAAAAGCGACGATCACCAGCGGAATGTAAGCCGGAGACTGATCCGATTTGTCAACCAGCACTACGTCCATGTAGGGTTTGAGCGCCAGAGCAACCACGGCGTCCAGTGCGCCGATCGGAATACACAGCGCAACCGCCAGCAATGCGCGGAACAAATAAGGCCGGACAAAAGGCCACATAATTTTGTAATGATCCCAAAAAGGAAGTTTTGGCGCTTCTTGCGTTTTATGATTTTTTGACATCGGGCGTCCTTATGTTCAGATAAGATGCAGAAATTTAAGAATAAAGTAAACGGCGGCAAACTCCATCACGATCATGAGTTTGTACATCGCCTGATAACTTTTTTTGGAAGTCTTGTGGCGGAAGAACTTTTGAGCAGCCCAGGCGCCGATCCAGCCTCCCAGAAATTCGAGCAGGTGCAAATCTCGCTCCGGCACGCGCCAGTCTCCCCGGCGGGCAGCGCGCTTGTCGACGCCGTAGGCGATAAAAGTCGTGATGTTAATGCTGATAATCTGAAAAACGATAAACAGCAGCGCCGTTTTATAACTGAAAACGCTGGTGCGGAACCAGTGCGTTTCGATAAACCAGGCGGCGCCGATAACGGCCGCGCTGTTCAGCAGAAAGAACCTGTTGCGGCGCAACGGATAAATCAAGGCGGCCAGCCCCAGCAAAATCGTCGTAAAAGTAATGACCATATTCCAATATTCTCTGACAAGGATAAAACGATGACAAAGTGTAGTTCATTTTATTTTAAATTGCAAATAGTGAATAAGTAAAAGAAATATAATGTGAATTTTAATTTTTCTTTTATACTGAGAACGGATTTTTAATGAACGAAGGACGTAATATCATGAAAAAGACGGGGCTTTTGATAGTTTTGCTGCTTCTCGGCGCTTGCGCCGATACGGAGGATATGACGCTCGACCGCTTGATTTTCGGGCATGAGGTCAAACCGAAAGACACCACACTGAACGAAATGATATTCGGCAAAGGCTGCAAAAACTGCCGGAAGAAAGAAGCCGCCGCATCCTCCGCAGAAAAAAAGACGGAAACAGAATATCTCGAATATGCGGAAAATGACGTCGTCTATCGTCTGCCTACCCGCAGCAGCCGCTACATGCTCAACGAGCCGGCGCCGGAGGCTTACGCGATTGCTGCAACCCGTGCCGTCAACCGAATGCTTGACGAAACCGGCGCGCTTTATGAAAACGGCGAGAGCAGCTTTATTTACGTTGCCGACGTCAAAAAAGCCGATCGCCAGCTGCCGGACGGCGTTTATAATGCGGCAAGAACGACAAAAAACATTGTCGGAAATTCCCGCACGTTTAAGGTGACCGATAATCCTGAGGAAGCTGATTATATCCTTGAAAGTATCATTGACAACGCCGGCACTCCGGAAGAGCCGATTTTGGTTTACAAGCTTGTTTTGCTGGATGCCGACAACAACAAAGCCGGACAGTGGGCGGAAACTTTGCGCCGCGTCCGCAATGACGACGGAAGCTGGTGGTAATGCCGAAGAACAACAGCCGCAAGATCATCTTTTTTCTGTGCGCCGGTCTGCTGACGTTGCCGGATGTCGTACGGGCGCAGGAAGAAATTATCGGTGAGGAGACGATATCTGTCTATGCCAAGGCCTGCGAACCGATTCGTCCCGGCGAGTCTCGTTCGGGCGCACGGGTGAGAGCAACCGACAAAGCCGGTTTTAAGGCGGTGGAAAACATCTCCGCTTTAAGCGACATTCGTTCGCAGACGGCGCCGCATGATTTTAACGTCTTGGTTTACAGCCTGGTTGACAATTATCTGGAAGACATGTCGATTCGGACGCTGGAACAAAGCAGCGAGCAAATCTGCGTCGAGGTGACGGGCTATCTGTCGCCGATCAATATTGACAAAGCCAATCAGATTCGGCTGGAAAAGCAAGAACGACAGCGGAAAGAAAATCTGAGCGAGGTTGTCGACGAAGATTTTCAGGCTCTGGAAATAGAAAGTGAAGATCTGCCCGCGGCGGTGACTTCGCTGCCGCCCAAACCGCAGCCGAAAATCAGTGACGAAATCGCCTATGAAACGGCCATGGACGAAAAAGAAGCCGAGGATGCAGAAAAGACTTCCGACAACAAAACGTCGGTTTTTGTCGAGCGCACGAAATTCTATAACGATACCGAAACCGGCGGTTTTTTTGATAATATCAGAAAAACGCTCAATGAAAATCCCGCTGTTAAGGCGACGACGACCAAGACCGGTGCCGATTATGTCCTGAAAACGAAAGTTTTGCGCGCCAAGGTTGATCCGATTAATCAAAAGACCTACCGCCTGCAAATGGTTGTCCAGCTTGAACTGATTGAGACCGAAACCGGCGCGGCGATCACCGAACATCAAAATCGTTTTATTTTATTTGAAAGCAGCGAAGACGAACAGAAAGTCGCCTCCGGACTGATGCGAAAACTGCTTGAAAAAGGCTGTCGCCGACTGTTGCCGAAAATCAAGACGGCTCAAAGCGCGGAGCAGCGTCGGAACAATGCGGTCATTACGCCGGCACGGCCGCAGTCTTCGACAAACTAGATTATTCTTCTTCGGGCAACCAGGCTTCGTGTTCTTTGATGTTGCGTACCGAAACTTTGACAGGTTCGGAGGCCGTCTCTCCGACAGACAGGAGATAAGCTTTGATTTTCTGATTAATCTGTTGTTGCAGGTTTTGGCAACGCGCGCCGTCCGCACTCAGATAAAGCAATGTTTCAAGATGTGCGGGAGTTTCCTCCGACATCGCATATTCGTAAGCGCAGATGTTTTCGCCCATGGTTTCGAGAATGATTCTTTGAATGTTTTTGAAAACGTCGCTTTTGCCGCGACGGGCAAAGGAATCTGCAAAATCAAACAAGGCTTCGTCATCGGCGGCCGCAGGAAACCCTTCTATTCGACGCAACAGCGAAATGTTTCCGGTCATAACCGAAAACTTGAGCAGAACCGAATAAAAATCTTCAATGTTGACCGAAAGCTGTTCGAAACGGGGCTTAAGCAGAACCATAGCCATGTCGACCAATCCGAGACTGAGCAGATTTTCAATATAAATCACCTCAAAGAAGGACGGTAGTTCGCCGCCGATTTCCCAAATTTTGTAGGCCAGCGACTGCGCTTTGTAACGGTTGCCGTGCATAATCTCGACAAACATCAGCACAATAAGCGCGCAGATATTATTGGGATCTTTTTGCAAAAAAGGATAAATGTCGGCTTCGACTTCGCTGATTGCCGCCTCTTCGTCAAAATCAAGCTCAAACAGTTCGTAGAGCAGGTCTTCCAGCTCTTCTTCAGGCGTTAAATTTTCGTTATTTTCCATTAGGCACCTCGCAAGAATTTTTTTCCAATAAAAACGTAACCGGTCCGTCGTTGAGCAGCGACACTTTCATGTCAGCCTGAAAAATGCCGGTTTGGACGGGAATTTCGAACTTGCGCAGACAGGAGACGAAATGTTCGTACAGACGGTTGGCGACATCAGGCCTTTCGGCGGTTTCAAAACCGGGACGATTGCCGCGCGATGTATCGCCCGCCAGCGTAAACTGAGAAACGACGAGAATTTCGCCTTTGATATCCTGCACCGAAAGGTTCATCTTCTGATTTTCGTCTTCAAAAATTCGCAGGCGGGCAGCCTTTTGAGCCAGATATTCGGCATCGTGTTCGTTGTCGCCCTTTTGGACGCCGAGCAGAATCAGCATACCCTGACCGATGGCGGCGACTTCTTTGCCGTCGACAACGACATTTGAATGCAAAACCCTCTGAACCAATGCGCGCATTTGTAAATTTCCTTCCTTTATGGGTATTCTAGCTTAAGGATATTTAACATCAGATTAATAAAACAGATAGCCGAGCCGGATTGCGGCAACGATGCCGGTTGCGTCTGCCAGCAGCGCGCAGGGCAGGGCGGCGCCGACCCTGGTGATTTTGACAACGCCGAAATAAAGTGCCAGCACATAAAAGGTCGTTTCGGTCGACCCCTGAACAATGGAAGCGACAAAAGACGGAAAGCTGTCGACGCCGTAATTCTGAAAAGTCTCCAGCATCATTGAGCGTGCGGCGTTGCCGGACAACGGTTTGAGAATGGCGGTCGGCAGCGCCGGCACAAAATCTGTGTCAAAGCCCCAAAAGGCGAAAAGCCTTTCCAAACCGCCGACAATCAGTTCCAAAACGCCGGACGCGCGTAACACGGCAATAGCCACCAGCATTGCTACCAGATAGGGGATAATGCGTACGGCAACGTCAAATCCTTCTTTGGCACCTTCGACAAACGTCTCATAGACGTTGAGCTTTTTTATCAGGCCGCAGGCGATGAACAAGGCGATTGTTCCGAACAAAACGCAGTTTCCCAATCCTTCTGCCGCCGCCAGCCGCGCTTCCGCCGACAGGCTTTGGAAATACCAAGCCGAACCGCCGATGAGCAGTAGGCCGCCGCCCAGATAGGCCGCGACCACGCGATTAAAAATATTGAGCCGCTGTACCAGTGCGACGCTCAAAAATCCGACCAGCGTCGAAACCGAAGTGGCAAGCAAAATCGGCAGAAAGACAGCCGCCGGACTGGATGAGTCAAACCGTGCGCGATACATCAGAATGCTGACCGGAATCAGCGTCACCGCCGAAGCGTTGATGACCATAAACAAAATCTGAGCGTCAGAGGCGCGGGATTTGTTTTTGTTAAGAGTTTGCAGCTGTTCCATGGCCTTAAGGCCGAACGGCGTGGCGGCGTTGTCAAGTCCGAGCATGTTGGCGGCCATATTCATGATAATCGAACCCATGGCCGGACTTCCGGCCGGAACTTCGGGCATGATTTTGGCAAACAACGGCTGCAAAGCTTTGGCCAGCAGTGCGGTCAGACCTGATTTTTCGGCAATTTTCAGAAGCCCGAGCCACAGGCAAAGCATGCCGGTCAGGCCGATGGCAATGTTAAAGGCGTTTTCGGCGGAAGAAAAAACGGCCGCTACCGTTTCGTTCCACAGTTGCATCTGCCCGGCAAAAGCGCTTTGAAAAGCCACATAGACGAACGGCACCAGAAAAAACGAAGCCCACAAAACATTCAGCATAGAAAATCTCCTTATGCCGATATCCTAGTGCGCAAAGGTGAAAATATGCTTAAAAGGCTATTTTTGCCTTACGGGTTGTCTTCTGCGTGTTTTGAGTTTGGTCAGCTTGTCGCTGACAATGGCGGTGTCGCGTCCGGTGCGTGCCAGACGGTCATACATGCGCTCTATTTCTTTTTCAAGATAAGCCTGCTCGATGTCGTTGGCCAGATCCTGCCGCTCTTCTTCGGAACCGCGCTCGTTAATCAGGCGGATATAATCCAGAATATGCTCGACCCAGACGCTGCTGTCGACTTTACGCTTGAAGAAATACGGCAGTTCATAAGCCAGCTGGCGCGCCTGCGCATAAGCTTCCTGCGTGCTTGCGCATTTGTTGTTGTTGAGTTTGAGCAGACGGAAGGCGATTTCGAGTTCCTCGCTGTTGTCGACGACGATAAACGGAATCCGCTCGGCAAAGCCGCTGGCCGACAAAACTTTCAGATATTCGAGAATATGATAAAAGAAGCCGTTGATGTTGTAGATGATAAACGGCTTGGCCTGAATAAAGCCGTCCTGCATGGCGACGCAGTCATAAGCCAGTTCGTCAAGCGTGCCGACGCCGCCCGGCGCAAACAGCACAATGTCGGATTCAAAAAGTTTCTTCTTGCGGTTTTCGAGAGTGTCGGTGAGCACGACGTTGTTGATTTTTTTAAGAAACTCGTCGGTTTTGTAAAGTTTGAAATATTCCTGCGTGGTAACGCCGACAATCGGATCGACTCCCTGATAGTGCTTGTCGCCGTCTTTCTCCCAGGTGTCCATGACGCCGCGGGCAACGCTGCCCATAATGCCGGTGTCGGAAAATCCGTAATCAAGCCGAAACCCCATTTTGGCAATTTTGACGCCCAAGTTGTAAGCTTCTTCTTCATAAAGCGGATCATTTCCGGGACGTGAGCCGCCGGAGACGCAGACGCGCAGGTGCGGTTCGACGCAGTTAACGAGAGCTTTTGTTTTTTCTTCTGCCATGTTTCACCTCAATTGTCAGAGTTCTTCAATATCACCCATTGCCTGACGTGCATAAAAGTCTTTGGCAAAATCTTCAAGCGTATCATTATCCAACGCATTGCGGATTCCCTGCATCAGCCGCTGATAATAGCGGATATTGTGCCAGGTCAGCAGCATGACGGCCAAAACTTCGTTGCATTTCTGCAAATGATGAATATAAGCTCTGGTATAGTTTCTGCAAAGAGGACAGTCGCATTCGGCTTCAAGCGGACGCGGATCCTCGCGGTGGCGGGCGTTGCGGATATTGACGGTGCCTCGGGCGGTAAAAGCCTGCGAGGTGCGTCCGGAGCGCGTCGGCATCACGCAGTCAAACATGTCGACGCCGCGCAGTACCGCGCCCATAATGTCATCCGGACGGCCGACGCCCATCAGATAACGCGGCTTGTCGTCGGGCAGCATTCCCGGAGCATAGTCCAAAACCTCAAACATGGTCTCTTGTCCTTCGCCGACGGCCAGTCCGCCGATGGCGTAGCCGTCAAAACCGATTTCTTTGAGCTTATCAGCTGAAATACGGCGCAAATCCTCATAAGTGCCGCCCTGTTGAATGCCGAAAATGCCGTAGCCGTCGCGGTTAATCCAGGCATCTTTGCTGCGCTTGGCCCAACGCATGGACATTTCCATCGATTTGGCGACTTCTTCGTGCGGCGCCGGCAGTTTGACGCATTCGTCAAAGCACATGGTTATGTTAGAATCAAGTTTGTGCTGGATTTTCATTGATTCTTCGGGAGAAAGGAAAAACTTTTTGCCGTCCACGTGAGAAGAAAACCGAACGCCGTCTTCGTTTAGTTTGCGCAGACCCGACAGGCTCATAACCTGAAAGCCGCCGGAATCGGTCAAAATCGGCTTATTCCAGTTCATGAACTTATGCAGACCGCCCATTTTTTCGACCAGATCGGCTCCGGGGCGCAACATCAGGTGATAGGTGTTTCCGAGCAGAATTTCCGCCCCTGTCGAAGCGACGGATTCCGGCATCATGGCCTTAACCGTTCCGCAGGTTCCGACCGGCATAAAGGCCGGCGTGTTGACAATGCCGTGTTTGGTGTGCAGCCTGCCGCGGCGGGCTTTGCCGTGTTTTTTCAAAACTTCGAATTGCAGTGACATT
>CAYNBB010000020.1:22501-24365 GCA_964395655.1 uncultured Azospirillaceae bacterium
TCGCCCCAGACGTTTTTGAGAAGGAACTCGCGCGAAAAAACTTTGCCCGGCGTTTCCATTAACATGCGCAACAAGCGAAATTCGGTCGGGCCGAGGTGGATATAATTATCGCCGCGGAACACTTTTTTCTCAACCATGTCCATGCGAATATCTTCAAAGACGAGTTCTTTAACGCCGGTCGGCTCGGGTGCGCGACGCAGTTGCGTTTTGACGCGAGCCATAAGTTCCGGAACGGAAAAGGGTTTGGTAACGTAATCGTCGGCACCGGCGGACAGACCTTTGATTTTGTCTTCTTCTTCGCCTTTGGCCGTGAGCATGATGACGGGAATGTTTTTGATGTCCGGTTTGGAGCGGATGAATTTGCAAATGTCCACTCCGGACATTTCGGGCAACATCCAATCCAGCAGAATTACCGACGGGCAATGTTTCTCTATCTCTGCGATTGCTTTGTTGCCGCGGCCTTCCACCACGACGTCGTAGCCTTCTTTTTCAAGATTGTATTTGAGCATCAGAGCCAGCGCTTCTTCGTCTTCAATGACCATGACCAGATGTTTCATCGGCAATCCTCCCGTCTGTTTTCTTTTGATACAGCCTAAAACACCCGGGTTAATTTTGTCTTAAAGCCGCAATGTTCTTGGCATAATCGCCGCCTTCGAATACCGCGGTTCCGGCCACGAGAGCGTCGGCGCCGGCGGCAACGGCCTCGGCCGCGGTAAGCGGATTGATGCCGCCGTCGACTTCGAGCATAATCCTGCGTTCGCCGATCATCTTTTTAATCCGGGAAATTTTTTCGAGTTGAGCCGGAATAAACTTTTGCCCGCCGAAGCCCGGATTGACGCTCATTATCAAAATCAGGTCAATTTTGTCGAGCACATAGTTCAGTGTATCTTCCGGGGTCGAAGGATTAAGCGAGACGCCGGCCTTGCATCCGAGCCGGCGGATTTCGGTCAGGGTCTTGTCCAAATGCGGGCAGGCTTCGGCATGAACGGTGACAATGTCGGCGCCGGCCTTGGCAAACTCGGGAATAAGCGTGTCGGGATTGCTGACCATGAGATGAACGTCAAACGGCAGCCCGGTATAAGGACGGATCGCCTTGACAACCGCCGGCCCGAAGGTCAGATTGGGCACAAAGTGTCCGTCCATGACATCAAGATGAATCATATCGGCTTTGGCTTCGGTCAGGCGCAAAATTTCGTTTTTCAGGTCAGAAAAATCGGCGTTCAGGATACTCGGGGCAATAATCGTCATGGCTTCCTCCTTCTTACATAACGCTTTCAGAATATATCAATCTGCGCGAAAAGCAAAGCAAAATCGCGCTCTTGATATCTTTATTTTGATGATTATCTCTCCATTGGTTTTAATTTTTGCAAAGGAGACGAAACATGGGACAAGCCGCTCAAAAAATTTCCGGGGTTGATCATGACAAGCTGCTTAAAGTTTTGAACGCCGCTTACGCTGAGGAATGGCTGGCTTACTATCAGTATTGGATCGGCGCGCAGGTTGCCGTCGGGCCTATGCGTGCGACAATCGTCGAAGAATTTATGGAGCATGCGAATGAAGAGCTCAAACACGCCCAATGGCTGAGCGACCGCATTATTCAGCTTGGCGGAACGCCCGTGCTCAATCCCAACGAATGGGAAAGCGTTGCTCAGTGCCGCTATGAGGCACCGACGCTTCCTTACATTATGAATCTTCTGGAGCAGAATATGATTGCCGAACGTTGTGCAATCAGTCGCTATCAGCAAATCTGCGACATGTGCTTCGGCAAAGATTACGACACTTTCCGCGTGGCGGCCAAAATTCTTAAGGAAGAGCTTGAACACGAGCAGGAAATCGGCGATTTTGAAGAAGACATCCGCTTGGG
>CAYNBB010000021.1:0-14689 GCA_964395655.1 uncultured Azospirillaceae bacterium
TGGCGGAGAGTACAGGACTCGAACCTGTGCATCGCTATTCACGATGACGGATTAGCAATCCGCTGCATTACCACTCTGCCAACTCTCCATTGCGACACTTGAGTATATGTATATTATGTTTCTCTGAACGTCAATATGTTTTTTCATATTTTTACCATATCCGCAAAATCTGTATCAGACGCCCGCAAAGCAAAGTTTCCGTCTCAGTCGCCCAAAACCATCGTCAAATAGGTCATGCAGATAAAGCCGACAAACACCGCCGCTGCCGAACGATTCGTGTCCTTGCTGCCGTAAGTCTCGGGCAAAATCTCATTAATCACCACAAACAGCAGCGTACCGCCGGCCAATGCCATCCCGTAAGGAACGACATTAAAGCTCACATCCATCAGAAACAAACCGACAATCGCACCGAGCGGCTGTACCAATCCGATTAAAAGTGCCGTCAGTGCCGCCCGCACACGCGAGTTTCCGGCGGCCACCAAAGAAATTGCGATAGTAAGTCCCTCCGGAATATTATGAGCGGCAATGCCTACCACCAAAGACAACGGACTGACAATATCTTCCGCACCATAGGCAACACCGACGGCCAGTCCTTCCGGAAGTTTATGCAACGTAATCGCAATAATAAAAAGCCAGGCTTTTTTCAAATCAAAATGCGGACCGTGGTGCCCCATCGC
This sequence comes from uncultured Azospirillaceae bacterium, assembly GCA_964395655.1. Taxonomy (GTDB): domain Bacteria; phylum Pseudomonadota; class Alphaproteobacteria; order RF32; family CAG-239; genus CAZU01. The sequence goes on from CAYNBB010000021.1 coordinate 678, forward strand.
ATTATGTTCGTGAGGAATCAGCAAATTCAATATCCACACCAGCAACACGCCGGCAAACACGGCCAGAACATAACCGCCCGCAGCAGCATAAATGTCCGGAGCGTCTCGCATAATTTCTTCCATTGACGGCACCAACAGCGAAAAAAACGAAGCCGCCAACATAACGCCTGCTGCCAAATTCAACAATTGATTGATTTCCGACTTCAGATACCTTTTTTTCAAAAATATCAAAAAACCGCCCAATCCGGTTACCAGTCCGGCACCGAGCGCGGCAAAAAAGCCCTGAGCAAAAACAGTATTCATCATATTTATTTCCTGTCAAACAAATGCGCAATATCGCTTATCTTCAGCTCGACATATGTCGGACGTCCATGGTTGCACTGCCCCGAATGCGGCGTATGTTCCATATCGCGCAGCAGTTTGTTCATCTCCTCCGCATTGAGCCTGCGCCCGGCTCGCACCGAACCGTGGCAGGCAATTGTCGCGCATATCAAATGCAATTTTTCCGTCAGTTCAAAACCGGTTCCCCACTCTGCCATCTGCTCGGCGATGTCATGCACCAGTTCCTGAACGTTGCAGTCACCGAGCAAAGCCGGTATTTCGCGAACAATCACCGCGGTGGTTCCGAACTCTTCCAAAACCAATCCGAGTTTTGCAAGCTCGGGCACCGCCGCCGTCAGACGGTTCTTCTCGACTGCGTCCAAATCGACGACTTCGGGTATCAGCAGCATCTGTGACGCCGTCTTGCCGCCTGAACTCAGATTTTCTTTCAGGCGTTCCATCACAATCCGCTCATGCGCCGCATGCTGATCAGTGATAATGATGCTGTCCTCGGTTTGCGAAATAATGTAAGTGTCATGAAACTGCGCTTTGGCAATACCGAGCTCACCCACGTCGCTCCGCTCAACCGTATCCTCAACCGCTTCGACACGCACCGACAACTTGCGTTCCAACTCCGGCAAAGCCGCCTGTTTGGAATAAGAATATGCTCCCGCCGGTCTGGACTGATAAGAATAGTTCGGCTTGTATTCTTCCAAAAATCCGCTTTTCAACTGCTGATTTTCCTCAAATTCAGGCACTTTATCCGCCACCAGCTCCGACAAATACAAAATATTTGAAGTACGATTCGAATGCTGATTCAAACCGTTGCGAATGGCTCCGACCAACAGTCCGCGCACCAATGCGCCGTCATAAAAACGTACTTCCGCTTTGGCCGGATGTACGTTAACGTCTACGTCTTTCGGCTCAACGTCAATAAACAATGCGCACACCGGATAGCGCCCCGAAGCCAAAACGTCCTGATATGCCCCCTTAATCGCCCCGAGCAACAGCTTGTCGCGCACCGGACGATTGTTGACAAACAAGAACTGCGACAGCGAATTGGCCTTGTTCAGCGTCGGTAAAGACGTATATCCTGTGATTCTGACATTTTCGCGCTCGGCGTTGATTAAAATCGAATTTGTCGCAAAATCACGCCCCATTACCGCCGACAGACGCTCCAGACGCGATTCGAACAAATCGCCCTGACAGGCCGGCAAAGAAATTTTTTTCTTCTCGCCGTCATAAAGATAAAAAGCGACGCCGGCGTTTGCCAACGCGATTCTGTTCAGAATATCAACGCATTGCGCCGTCTCGCTGCTTGAAGCCTTTAAGAATTTAAGCCTTGCCGGCGTAGCATAAAACAAATCGCGAACTTCAATCCGCGTTCCCTGCGGATGCGCCGCCGGCCGGACTTCCGATTTCTGTCCGCCTTCCACGCAAATCTGCCAGGCATTGTCAGAATCTTCGGTGCGGCTCGTGATTGTCAGTCGCGCAACCGAGGCGATTGAAGGAAGCGCCTCGCCGCGAAAACCGAGAAAACTGATATTAAACAAATTATCGTCAGGCAGCTTCGACGTCGCATGGCGTTCAACAGCCAAAGGCAACTCGTCGCGCGTCATGCCCTTGCCGTCGTCCGTAACCGAAATCAGCCCTTTACCACCGTCTGCCAAGCGAACTTCAATCGCCTGAGCTCCGGCGTCAATGGCGTTTTCTACCAGTTCTTTGACAACCGAAGCCGGTCGCTCGATCACTTCGCCGGCGGCAATTTGGTTAATCAGATTTGACGGTAAAATTCGGATCGACATTTATTTACGCAGATCCTTTATCAGTTTAATCAGATTTGCGGTAGAGCTATCATGCCGAATGCTGCTGGCGTTGTTCTGCAACTCAGGCAAAATACTCAATGCCATTTGTTTGCCGAGCTCGACCCCCATTTGATCAAAGGAGTCGATATTCCAGATAATGCCTTCGACGAAAGTCTTGTGCTCATAAGCGGCAATCAGCATACCCAAAGCCCGCGGATCCATCTTTTTGAATACAAAGGTATTGGAAGGGCGATTTCCCGGAAAACTCTTATATTTTTTCAAAGCGACAGCCTCTTCCCTGCTTTTACCGGCCTTAATCATCTCTTCATAAGCCTCGGTTGAAGTTTTTCCCCGCATCAGCGCTTCGCCCTGCGCCAAAACGTTGGCCACCAGAATTTCGTGATGCTCGCCGACCTCGTTATGCGAAATTGCCGGAATTATGAAGTCGCACGGAACAACGGAAGTTCCCTGATGAATCATCTGGAAAAAAGAATGCTGGACATCGGTGCCCGCACCGCCGAACAAAACCGGCGACGTATTGTATTTGACGAATTTTTCTTCATTATTGACCGACTTGCCGTTGCTCTCCATCACCAACTGCTGCAAATAAGCCGGAACATATTTCAAATACTGATCATAAGGAACAACGGCGATGCTGCCGAATTTAAAGAAATCGCGATACCAGATTTCCAGCAACGCCATAATCACCGGAATATTGTCGGCAAGCCCGGTGTTTTTAAAGTGCATGTCCATTGCATGGGCGCCTTCCAGCATCTTGTCGAAATTGTCCATCCCCACGGCAATGGCGATCGACAACCCGATTGCCGACCACATCGAATAGCGACCGCCGACAAAATCCCAAAATTCAAACATATTTTCAACATCAATACCGAACTTTTCGACTTCTTTGGCATTGGTTGAAACCGCCACAAAATGCTTGGACACGGCATGTTCTCCCAACGCGTCGATCAGCCATTTGCGACAAGTTTTGGCATTGGTCAGGGTTTCAATCGTCGTAAACGTTTTGGAACAGACGATAAACAGCGTCTCTTCGGGATTAATCTTGTTTAAAACTTCTGCGCATGCGGTACCGTCAATATTGGAAATAAAATAACATTTTATGTCCTTGGCCCAATAACGCCGCAAAGCCTCGCAGGCCATTTTCGGTCCGAGATCCGAACCGCCGATGCCGATATTAACGATATTGGTTAATTTTTTTCCGGTATGACCGGTAAATTCGCCCAAACGGACCGCTTCCGAAAACTTGCGCATTTTGCTGAGAACTTCGTTGATTTTCGGCATAACGTTTTGGCCGTCGACGTAAATCGGGGTATTGGCGCGATTACGCAAAGCCACATGCAAAACGGCTCGTTTTTCGGTCTGATTTATTTTCTCTCCGGCAAACATTGCCTGGATTTTCTCATCGAGTTTGCGCTCTTTGGCCAACATCAGCAACGCGTTTTTGACCCTATCGTTAATCCTGTTTTTGGAATAGTCAAACACCATATTTTCCAATCTGAGGCTGTATTTTTCGGCACGTTGCGGATCTTTGGCAAACATTTCGCGCATTTCCGTCTTTCCGAATTTTTTATAACACTTTTCCAAATGCTTCCAGCTTTTGAGATTATTAACTTCAAATTTTCTTCCAAACATTGTCGTGTTCTCCTTTTGTCCTAAAAACTTCCTATTTTGGCGCTGATGGCCGGCGCCGCAAAATATTTTTTTACAGCGCGGTTAACGCTGTCCAAGTCGATTTGGCTGATATAATCGTTTCTTTTTTGCAAAAAATCCAGCCCTAAATTATATTTCTGCATTGCCGCCAGCATTGCCGATATATTTTCAATTGAAGCAAAACGCAGATTGTTTGAAGCTGTCAGATATTTTTTTGCTTTGTCCAGTTCTTTCTGCGATACGCCGTTCTCCGCAAACGCCTGCCATTCCCGATCCAAAAGAGTTTCCGCTTCGGCATATTTGTCCGGCGTCGATGAAAAACCGACCACAATCAACGGCGCCTTGTCGTCAAGCGTCAGATACGAATAAACGCCGTAAGTCAGCCCCTTTTCCTCGCGGATTTTTTGCGAAAGCCAGGAAGTAAGCCCGGCACCGCCGAAAACATAGTTTGCGACATACAACGGATAAAAGTCTTCATGCGTCCGTCCGACGCCGCTGACCGCCCGCAGCATGATGTTCTGCCCGACATTACGGTTAACCTGACGACTGCGGTTGTCAAAACTTAAATCCGCAACACGCACGAAATTAAGGCTTCCGCTCTGCGGCAAACCTGCAAACATCATATCCAGCAACCGGCCGGCCTCTTCCTCGCCGACGTCACCGGTAATGCCCGTAATCAGATTTGCGGCAGTCAGATTATCACGCCCGAATTTTTGCAGTTTTGTTTTGTCAATCGCCAAAATATCCGCTTCACGACCGAGCGGATTGCGCGCATACGGATGACTTCCGTACAACTCTTTGTCAAATTCCAACTGCAAAACCTGATTCGGATTCTCAACCTGACGCCGCAGCGCGTTAATCATCTGTTTTTGAACACGCGCAATATCACCGCGTTCGAAACGCGGCTGCGTCAGCATCAAATTCATCAGTTCGGCGGCTTGCGGCAAGTTTTCCTTAGTACAAAGCAGACTGCCGGTAAAATCATCTTTGTCAACGCCGAACGCAATGCGGATTCCCCGGCTTTCAAGCTCATCTTTCAAAGCCGCCCCCGAATAGTCTCCGGCTCCTTCGGTCAACAGCGCCGCCGTCATATTGGCGATTCCTTCTTCGCCGCTGTTATCGCCGGCATAGCCCGCGTTTTTGAAAATAAAGCTGACGCTGACAATCGGATTCTCGGCATCTTCGAGCAAATACGCCTTGAGCCGCAGCCGCGGACTGGTTATCTCCGCAACCTTGGCCTCAAATTTGATACTGCCGAGTTCCGAATTGACCGTCAATTCCCGAAACTCGTCTCTGCCGTGCCACAAATCCCGCATACCGGCTGCAAAAAACAAAATCGCCGCCAGAATCGCAACCGCAATCAATTTCTCCCAACCGCGCTTCCGTCCTCTATAACGCATTTTCGCCTCCTTCGGGGTACAAAATGCCGCTCACCTGCGGCGACTGCGTTGTAAGCTTGTGCGCAATTTTACGCAGACTGTGATAATCAACCGCCCCTATTCTGTCAGCCAGTTTTTCCATCTCGGCCAACGGCACGCCTATGCTGCGCATTGCCCCCGCAACATAAGCCGCGTCTTCGGGATTGTCTCTCAGATAAACCAGCCCGGCCAGCATTTTCTGTTTGGTTTTCTGAACTTCGTCAAAACTGAGTTCCTGCAACGCCTCGTCCCATGCGGCCTGCAACGCCCGCTCCAATTCCGCGGTATCGACGCCGTCGGCCGGAATCGCGCCGATGCTGAACGTACCGTAACTTTTTGACAAAGGATTATAGTCGGCGGTCACGCTCAAGGCCTTTTTATCGCGCAGAACCAGCTTCTTATATAATTTCGAGGTTTCGCCTTCGCCCATATAAGCGGCCAAAACCCGCAGCGGATAAACATCCTCCGCCTCTTGCCGGTATGAAGCCGTCGCAAAAACCTTCAGCAGGCGCGGCGTCTTAACGTCGGGATGCCGCATTTCCACTCTGGCACGCACTTTTTTCAAAGCAGGAAAAACTTTCGGCGGCAGTTCTTTTGCTTTGCCTTCAATTTTTCCGTAATATTTCTCGGCCAGACGACGCGCCGTCGATGCGTCAAGATTTCCGGACAAGACCAAAATCGCCTGACGCGGCGTATAATATTTGTGATAATAGGATTCGACGTCGCTTTTGCTCAGATTCAAAATCTCTTCTTCCGTCCCGGTCACCGGTCGTCCGTAAGGATTATCCTGCCACAAAACGCGCCGGACTTCCTCAGCGAACTGCGCCGTCGGATTATTGTCAATCCGCTGCTTGCGTTCCTGAAACACGATGTCTCGCTCCAAGGCAAAATCTTCGTCGGAAATTTCCAGATTACTCATTCTGTCGGCTTCGGCAAACATCGCCAGCTCCAGCCGGCTGACGTCAAGAAACTGATGATAAGCCGTCACGTCGGTACTGGTAAAAGCGTTGCTTTCGGCGCCGTTTTCCTCCATCAGGCGATTGAACTCCCGCCCGCTTATTTTCTTAGTGCCGCGAAACATCAAATGCTCCAGCAGATGCGCGCTTCCGCCTTTGCCCGGCGCTTCGTCCGCACTGCCGCTCTTATACCACAGCATCTGTTTGACAATCGGTGCGCGGCGGTTGGGCACGAAAACGACTTCCAACCCGTTGTCAAGTACAAAGCTCTGCGCGTCAAAAAGCTTGGCCTTTCCTTCAAAAGGAACAAACATGGACGCAAAAATCAAAAGGCCGAAAAATATTTTCAACTCTCTGCGCAAAAATTACTCTCCCTGCCGGACTTCGGCAACCGGACGCAAATCATATTCCGGCGGCACCGACAAAGGCTGACGCGCGGTTACCATGTTTTCATCGGGGGCTTTTACGGCAATTCCGAGTTTCTCTTTAGTCAGCCCGCAACCGCTTAAAACGCCGCTCATAATTAAAACAAACAAAAGTTTTTTCATTTTTGCTTTTCCTCATTTTTAACAAACATACTCTGTAAAATCAAAATCATCGCGCCGATACAGATAAAACTGTCTGCCAGATTAAAGGCCGGCCAGTGCGTATCCATAATATGAAAATCCAAAAAATCAAATACCGCACCGAGACGCACGCGGTCAATCACGTTGCCGACGGCGCCGCCGATAACCATTCCCAGTGCAACCTGCGACAATCGGTCTTTTTCGTTTTTGAGCCAGACAAACAGTGCCAGAATAATCGCTCCGGCCACTCCCGACAGCATAATCGTGCCGAGATTGCCGTAATTGTTAAACATCGAAAAGCTGACGCCGGTATTCCAGGCTCGAACCAAATTGAAAAAAGGCGTTGCTTCTATAACGATCTGTTCGCCCAAAACCTCGTGCAACATATAATACTTGCTCAACTGATCCAGCAACACGACAACCAGTGCAATACCAAAACCGATAAACACGATAAACTCCCGCTAAAAAAAACAAGACTACGCAGATTATAAAACATAATCGGCAAATAAAAAGCACTAACTGTAAGATATGCAAAGATTTTCGTTACAAAAGGAAGACCTTGGCCAATCCGAGAAAGACAAAAAAGCCCCCGGAATCCGTCAGCGCGATCAGAAAAACGCCCGAAGCGATTGCCGGATCCGCCTTAAGGCGATTCAGCGTCAGCGGAATCAGAATTCCCGCCAGCGACGCAATTGTCAGATTTATCAGCATTGCCAGCGCGATAATATACGGAATAATCCGGTATTCCGGAAACCAAACATGCGTAATCAGCCCGATCAGACACGCAAACAGCAGTCCGTTCATCAGTCCGACCAAAAATTCTTTGAGAATCATCCGCATGGTATTTCCCGAAGTCAGCTCCTTGGTCGCCAACGCGCGCACCACCACGGCCAGCGTCTGTTGCCCGGTCGTGCCGCCCATCGAGGCCACGATCGGCATCAGCACTGCCAACACCGAAATTTGTGCGATAACTTCCTGAAACCCCTTAACCACCGAAGCCGCTATAATCGTCGCAAACAAATTGGTCACCAGCCAGATGACGCGCGAGCGGAAAATCGAGAACGGCGAACGAAAGACGTCGCCCTCTTCGGTACCCGACATCAACATGATGTCTTCCGAAGCCTCTTCGTGAATAACTTCCATGACGTCGTCAATGGATATGACGCCGATAAGATGTCCGCGATTGTCCACCACCATGGCTGAACGCCAGCCGTATTCGCGGAACATGTGCGCTACTTCTTCCTGATCGGTGTCGACATTCACCGGCACGATCTCGCCGTCCATGATGTCGAACAGACTGTCCGACGGCTTGGCGCGTACCAGCTTGTCCAGCGCAATTTGTCCGGTCGGATGAAATTTTTCGTCGGTCAGACAGATTTCATAAAAGTTTTCCGGCAGTTCCTCGTTTTTGAGCAAAAACTCTTTGGCTTCCTTGACGCTCCACCAGTCCGGCATGCTCACGAACTCGCGCGACATCAGTCGTCCTGCCGAATCTTCGGGATAAGAAAGAGATGACTGAACCTGATACTTTAATTCCGGATCAAGTTTCTGGATAATGCTGTTTTGCTCGTTCTCATCCATATGTTCCAGAATCTCGACGACCTCATCGGAATCCAGTTCATTGGCGATTTTGACGATCTGTGGCTCGTTAAGGCTGTCAATGACCTGTTCCTGAACGACGTCGTTTAATTCCGGAAAAACCTCCGGATTAATTTTGTCACCGAGAATTTCAACCAGTTGCGTCCGCAGATTCCATGGCAACGACTCAATCAAATGCGCCAGATCATACTCCGACAGCCCTTCGACAATTTTGCGAACATGAATAATGTCATTTTCGCGCAGAGCTGTTTTAACCGATTTGACAAACTTCGGCCCCAGCCCCAAAATCGGCGCCTGCTCAACATGCTGTTTTTTCTTTTTGCGGAGAATCTTTGATGATTTGGGAAGCGGCCGGCGTTTAACACGTTTGCTCATGATGCCCTCCCTCAAATCATAATATGGAATTTACTGAGAAACTTGCTCCGAAACGATTATTCGGACTCGCTTTAATGGTGCGGTCAAGAAGACTCGAACTTCCACGGGCTTAGCCCACAACCACCTCAAGGTTGCGCGTCTACCAATTCCGCCATGACCGCGTTTCAACATCAAAGCTGTGCCTACAAATAAAACACAAAGCAAAAATAATCAAGTCTTTTTTGCAGCTGTTGAAAGATTTTTTGATTTTTTAAGATTTTTTGCGTTTTTTCTGCCCGTTAGGTTCGACCAAACCGCCGGTTACCACATATTTGAGCCCTTCTTCCACGCTCATTGAAAGTTCTGTTACGTCTTCTTTGGGCACAAAAACCAAAAAACCGGAAGTCGGGTTCGGCGTCGTCGGAACAAAAACACTCACCATATCCCCCGACAGATTCTCCTTGACTTCCCCCTGCAATTCGGCACTGAGGAAACCCAAAATCCAGATTCCCTTGCGCGGATATTCCAATATCACTACTTTTTTAAATGCTTGAGTTTTGCTTGAAAAAAACGTCTCAAATACCTGTTTTAACAGAGAATATACTGTGGAAACCAAAGGCATCTTATAAACCAGCCATTCGCCCAGCCTTAAGAAGAAGCGCCCCATAAACCCGGCGGCAAACATTCCGACCAGAATCAACGCCACCACCAGAATAACCAGTCCGATCCCCGGTACTGTCACCGGCAAAATTTCATCAAACTTGTATTGCGGCGGCAAAATCTGGTTAACCAGCCGATCAACCCAGAAAATAAACTTATAAGCCATATAAAAAGTAATCGCCACCGGCGCCGTCACCAGAATACCGGTAAACAGATAGGCGCGCAGCTTGGCGCCGAGTTTCATAAACACGGCTCTCTCGCGTTCCAGACGGATTCGTCTGATATTCAAGGCTCTTTTCCTGATCTCAAAATTTTTCTCTGCCATTTTCTTCTCCTGCCTCAGCACGCACGTCTAATATCGCTGAGAATAAACTGAACCTCGTTGCGTCCCTGCCAGCGATCGCGCCGCAATACGCCGGCAACGTCAAAATTTTCTCCTTTGGCGGTGAGCATTGTGTGGCCGATGTCATTGTCGCCGACGCGAAAAGCCATCGCTTTGAGACTGCCTCCGTTGGCCGAACTCAAAACACAACGTACATGCCCGACGCCGATCAGAGTCGGTCTGACCAGATGCACGTTTTTCAACACGACCAGCGGTTCTTTGTTGCCGGCACCGTAGGGCTCCAGCTTTTCCAGATAATCTATCAATTCAAGATTGGCGCCGGCAGCGTCAAGTTCGGCGTCAATATCCAGCACCGGGGTCACAGCCTCACTGCCGATTTTCTCAACCACATACTGCCCGACAAAATCCCGAAACGCCTCAATCTGCTCTTTTTCCAAAGAAAAGCCCGCCGCCATCGTATGCCCGCCGCCTTTGGTAATCAAGCCTTTTTCCTTGGCAGCGATAATCAACGCCCCCAAATCGACCTGCGGAATTGACCGCGCGCTCCCCTTCACTTCGTCCGCCTCGATGGACATCACGAAACTCGGCACGTTATAACGTTCTTTCAGCTTGCCGGCGACAATGCCGATAACCCCCTGATGCCAGTCTTCGCCGGCCGCAAAAGCAATCGGATAAGCCTGCGGCGTACCTTCAAGCATTTCAATTGCCTGCAACATGACATACGCTTCGATATCTTTGCGCGCCACGTTATATTCATTGAGCTTGTCGGCCATAATCTGCGCCTGATAGCTGTCGGTGCAACACAACAGCTTATGACTCATGTCAGCATCGCCGACGCGCCCGCTGGCATTAATCCGCGGCCCCAATACAAAACCGAGATGAAACGCCGTCGGCGCTTCGCTCAGATTCGCTTTGTCAATCAATGCTGTCAATCCGACATTGTTGCGATTGGCCATAATTTTAAGCCCTTGTCGCACATACGCACGGTTGAGCCCCTTGAGCGGCACCACGTCGCAAACCGTTCCGAGCGCAACCAAATCAAGCCATTTCAACAAATCTGGTTCGGGTTTTGCGGCAGAATAAAACTTCTGTTCCCGCAGTTCGCGATTGACGGCCACCACAGCCATAAAAACCACGCCGACCGCAGCCAGAAACTTCAGATACGGAAAATCGTTCTCTTCATCAAGCCGTTTGGGATTTACCACGGCATAAATCCGCGGCAGTCTGGCTTCCGCCTCGTGGTGGTCGATGACGACAACGTCCATGCCCTTCGCCGCGGCATATTCCAGAGTTTCAAATGCGGTTGTGCCGCAGTCGACCGTAATCAGAAGCGACGCTCCCTGCGCCTTAAAAGCGTCAACGGCCTGTTTGCTAGGCCCGTAACCTTCTTCGCGTTCGGGAATGTGAATCAGCGGCTTTGAACCGACCTCCTCCAAAAACAAACGCAAAACCGAAGACGATGTTGCGCCGTCCACGTCATAATCGCCGATAATCGCAATCTGTTCCTGCGTCATCACGGCTTGCGCAATCCGTTTCGCCGCCTTGCTCATGTCTTTAAGGACGTCGGGATTCGGCATCAGCTTCTGAATCCTCGGATCCAGAAAACTGCCGACCTCGTCAGCGTCGACGCCGCGCAAGACCAAAATCCGTGCAATCAGATACGGCAGGTTAAACTTCTGCATCATCAGTTCGACGGCGCGCTCGTCTGCCTGTAAAAGTTTCCACAAATTACCGCCGATTGATTTTTGCGTTTCTTCTGAAGATGTCAAAAAAACTACTCCGTTAAACTTAAATTATGCGTTCCCAAAAAAACGACAAAGCAGCCCGTGAACGGACAACTCCGGCAAACCGAAATCGCACCCCGCTCCGAACTGCTTTGCATATTTCATCAAACGCCTTAATAATTAATATATATTTCGGCGCGGCGATTCAGCCTCTCGCCTTCAGGCATAACCTCAAGATACGCGGGTGTCGTGTCGGACAAGGCCTCCACCGTAATCTTCGAAGCAGGCATCCCCGCCCGCTTCAAAGCGGCTGCGACATTCTGCGCACGCTCGAGAGAAACCTTAAAGTTAGCCAATTTATGGCTTGCCGGATCCGTGTTGCGGGTACGGCTCGAGGCATAACCGTAAACGATAACGCCGGCATCGTTCTTTTTAGCAGCCTTAACCACGTCGCGCAGAGCTTTGTTATATTGAGGTTCAACCGCAGCGCTGCCGTTGGCAAAATAAATCGTTTCTATCCGGTAGCTCACGCTCGGCGTATAAGGCTCGGCATCATCAGCAGCGGCAGCCGTTTCCCGTTCGGGAATAATGACTTTGTCTTCGCCGGCCTCTTCTTCCATGTCTTCGGCAACGACGGGCTTGGTCTCGGCCGCAGCAACGCTTTCCGCCTCGTCAACGGGTTCGTCGTCCTCGTAAGCGGCGTTTTCGGTATCCGCTCTCAGCGCATTTCCTTCTTTGGGCAATTCGCGCTCAACGCGCCCTCCCTCGGCAATAACCACCTCATCTTCGTCTTCCGCAAAATCCGGGAACATGGCGCTGGCACAGCCGTTCAGCAAAACAACCGTCGCGCAGATTCCGCTCCAGGACACAAATTTTTTCAAACCAAACATCGCATTTTCCCACTAAAAAGTAACTTTATTACCCCGAACGATAACTTATTAATCCCCATAACACAAGAGCAAAAACACAGTTTTAAGCAAATTTATTCGTGATTATCTTTGAATATTTGTTTGTAATTAAGCAAGGATATATTATACTCTCCGTATCGTTGTTTTGGTTTTAAGGAAAAAGTCATGACCAAACCCGCCGTCAAATCGGCTCTGGAAATCGCCAACTGGTTTTTCAAAAAAGCCGAAGCCTCCAAAATTTATCTTGAAGAGGACAAATTGCATCCGCTGATGTTTTTGGCGCAGACGCACTTTGCGCTCAAAAACGACATGCAATACCTGATGCCCGGCCTGTTTGTCTGCGACAACGACGGTTTCTTTGAACCAAACCTCAAACAAATTCTCGAATACGGCATGCCTCTGATGGGCACCCCTTCCCTTCCCGACAAAATAAACGAGTTTTTGGAGCTCATATGGAACAAATACGCCGTCAAAAACACTTTTGAGCTTGTCGGTATCGTCAAAGATTCTCCGGCCTATCGCCGACATTATGTCAAAGGAGAACAGACGCTGGTCTCGTTGGAAGACATGAGCCGAAACTTCGACGCCGACCCCGAAGCCCGCACGGCAAAAAAGATTCTCATCTCGCAGAACGGTCCTGTCGTCGTTTCGCAATGGAACCCGCGCAAATTAAACAATTCAAAGAAATAACAGGAGAAAATCATGCTTAAATTTGCAAAATTGTTTTTTGTGGCTTTGCTGTTGTTCGGCTGCTCTGCCGAAGAAGAACAGAAACCGACCACGCCGTTGCTGATTAAAACGTCCAACGGTGACGTCCGCTTTGCGGTTGAAGTCGCCAAAACGCCGGAAGAACTCCAAAAAGGCCTGATGCACCGTACCAACCTCGGCTTTACCAACGGCATGATTTTCAGCATCTATCCGGTTCGCCCGACGGCCATGTGGATGAAAAACACCAAAATTCCGCTTGATATGCTGTTCATCGCGCCGGATGCGACCATCAGCATGATTAAGGAAAACGCCGAACCGATGTCCGAAGAACTCATTATCTCGCGCGATCCTGTCCGTGCCGTACTCGAAATCAACGCAGGTCAGGTCAAGCGTCACGGTATCAAAATCGGAGATACGGTCAGTCACTCGCTGTTAACCGGTCTGCTCGACACCAAGACGCCCGGCCCGGACAACGGCGTCAATGCCCCGAAAGAAGAAGCCGCACCGCAAGCTGCGATTCCGGTGCCGCAAATGGGAAAAGTCATCCCCAAAGGCGGAATTGTTCCGAAAACCGGCGCAATCCAGCCCAAGACCGGAGCTATTGTCCCTAAGACCGGCGCAATCCAGCCCAAGACCGGAACCGTTCCCGGCGGTGTTGTTCCCAAAACCGGCGTTGCTGCCCCCGGCCAGCAGGCCGGCCCGATAAGACTTCCGGTTCCCGCTCCGTAACGAATCAAACTCCTCGTCTGTGAACTGTCACCCCAAAATTGGACAGTTCACACCTGACGGGGCTAAATTTGTTTTTCAGCAAATCTTGAGTCATATTATTCATTTTGCAGAAAGGCTATTGACAAATTTCTTAAAATATGAGATTTAGACAGTCAGTTTATATCTTTTTGTGCGCCCTTAGCTCAGCAGGATAGAGCAACAGCCTTCTAAGCTGTGGGTCAGACGTTCGAATCGTCTAGGGCGCGCCACT
>CAYNBB010000021.1:14789-24211 GCA_964395655.1 uncultured Azospirillaceae bacterium
AAAAACGAATTCGACTAACCGACGGAGTTTAGTTCTTTGTGTTTGCGACGAACATTATTAAGACGATTCAAAACGGTTTCGGCAAACACGCGCAACGGACTGGACAACACCTGCGGAGCCAGATTCTTAGGTTCAATACGCAGATTGCAGGCCATTTCCACAAAATCATCCCAGTCGACTGCATATTTGGGGCACAGCAATTTTTGCAGATTATAACAGTCATAACGCACTATCGGATCAATATCCAACCCGCGACCGCTGATAGCGGTGCGAATGGCCGCGTTGGCAGTTTCGCAGCCGGAATACGAATCCATGGTATGAACGGCCAGCGTATTGCCGAAACCGAGAATTCCCGGATAAATATTGCCGATTTTCTGCAAAGTGCGGAAATCATCTTCATGCTTTCCGGAATAGATACGCCAGTTTTGGGGAGAGCGCTCTTCTTCGGATGCCGCAATTTTTTTACTGTTTTGAAAAATGATGTTCGGATTTGACAACGTTTTTTCATAAAGAAAATCTGTCACATCGTTCGGCGTTCTGGGACCGTTGACAAAAACGACGCCATATCCGCAACGAGCCAGCCGCTCGGCATCACTAAGCAGATTTCGCGCATATTTAAGTCCGAAAACGATCTCCGTTCCTTCAACCCGTCCGCCCAGACACAAAACGGCTCTTTTTTCAACTGTTTTATATTTTCGGAGTTTTTCCAGCTGATTTTGCAAAACTGCATTATCGTCATCTTTGGCAATTGTTTTTAGCAGCTGCCGATATTTTTCATTAACCGTTTTCTGATTAAAACCGTTAATTGTTCCGATTGTGATTAAAACTCTTTTTCTTAATCCCTTATGCTGCAACAGGCGTACCCTCGCCCTAAAGGTCATCAGATGTTTCGGAACATTAATCAGATCGACATATTTGTATCTATACAGCTTGCTGGTCAGTATTACGGTAAAGACATTGCCGAGATCGTGTTCTTTGTAGTATTCCTTGACGGCGCGGCACAGCATATCGCCGTCTTCGGCTGCATTGAGACTTTCCGTCGGATTATAAACGGTAACGAAGACTTTCGGAACAAAGTCCGTTTTTTCGAACCAGGCATCGGCCATTTCAAAGATTTTGTTGCGGAAAGCGTCATAACTCTCAAATTGAGAATAGAAAACCGCCTCTTTCATATCCTCGACATTTGAGACGTTTTTAGGCAACATAAAAAGCCGGTCAAGCTCGTAGACGCCTCCCGTCAATTCCGCCAACGCTTTGAAAGCGCCCAGAATCTGATTTAGACACCCCTTATTTCTTTCTCCCAGAGCAAACGGGATAATTTCTCCGCTTTCCATGTTTTCCTCACATTAATAAACCGAACAAATCCTGCCCTGTATTTATACAATACCTAAAAAAAAAATGCAACACGGATTTTCTATCCGTGTTGCTGTTTGGTTTTACACTCTTTTAACCTATTTGCGCTTTACGAGCGGCAATAAGTTCTTCTTCTGCTTTTTTCTTTTCCCAGAACGCCTTGACTTCAGGAATATCCATACGAGTCATAAAATACTCGTACATTCTCCCTTTGGTGTCTTTAACTTCACGCCATAAAGTAGTCTCATGACTGCCTGAGCGCTTATAATAGACATAATTTACGTCTGCTCCTGCAGATATAAGCTTATCCACAGAAACGATGTCCCAGTCGTAAAAAGCTTTTTCCAGAGCGGCCTGGAGTTCGGCTTTGTGCCTATACTCCTTTGCGACAGCCTCTTCTCCGTTGATAAAAGCGAAGAAGAATCTTTCGGTAAATTCCGTCGCCGCAAACAAAAGCCTTCTTTTATCCCAGTCTCTGTAGCTGTCATATGAATCACCATACCATACCTCGAACCAAACTTCTTCTTTACCGGTGAGAGAGCCGTATGTAGCCTGATATTTGCGAATATGGTTTTCCATATCCTCAAATTCATATTCTTCGACTGCCCGATAAATTTTTTGCAGCAAATCGTTACGAGCTCCGGTTTTCTTGGCATCGGTAGTATCAGTGGTATTGTCGGTGCCGGTGGTATTGTTAGTGCCGGTGGTATCGGTGGTTGACGCTGAGTTGAACAAATTGTTAAACAGAGTGTTAAAAAATTTTTTAGCTTTCATAATTCTTATTGTTTTTAATTATTTATTTCTCTTTTGAAACATAAGTCTTGTTCTATTATTTAAGCGAGAATCAATAATTATAACAATGAGACAAAACTCAAAACTTACAATTATGAAAACTACTTAATAATTAAACAAAATACTTACGATTACATTTTTATGTTATCATATTTTCGGTCATCAATCAAGCATTAATTCAGCATCTGATTTATACGAAACAGACACTTCTGTTCAATCCGCTCCCGAAGGAAACGGGCTTGTTATCCCGGATGGCACAAATTATATGCTGGATTTTTTTGCATTTATCCATTATGTTAATACTGCCGATCGGAACAGAATAAGGTGAAATTAATGAATGCAGCTGCAAAACAAGGAAGTTTTTTTAACAAAATTAAAGCCATGGTGGCCAGAACCAGCCACAGTATCATTTGGCGCGGCCGTTCTCAGGATAACGACATTTCCGAGAAAATAGCTCAGAAGATTCAAAAAAATTCTTATGACTTCAGCCGGCAATTTCACAAAGACACTTATACGCCGCCTTATTTAAGTCTGGTTGAACAGCTTGAAGTCGACGACGAGCAAATTTTTCAGGCCGCAGTTTATAATCTGGCCAATATTGCCATGGCACGCAGCCGTTACGGGCAGGATATCATAAATATATTTGACAATTATCTGCAAAAAAATTCGCACAAGCTGGAACGCAAAGATTATGTTGCGCACAAACTGCATGAAATCCGCAAATCCGAGAAGAAATAAGACACAATTATGAACGACGAACCAAACAAAACATCCTGCCGGAAACGCTTTGCCCTTGCCTGTCTGCGTTCTCCGGTCAACACGCTTTTTTCGGGTCTTTTGCTTTATCTGGCTTTTTATATCTGGGTTTTGGGCAATGACGCCTTTTATTACAAAATGTTGCTACTCGGCGTCGTTTTGTTGTGGCTGCTGTGGATTATGGCAAAATACGTGCTGACGTTGCTGCTGGTTTTGGCCGCACTGGGTGTCGGCGCTTATCTCTATTACGAATATTCCCGCCAGGATATTGTCAAATGCGAGGAAGCCGGCGGCTATTGGAACAAAAAAACAAAAAAATGCGAGGAAAAGCGCACTTTCTGGCAGCAATTGCAAGACCAATGGGAAGATTATCGTGCCAAAGCCGAACTTCTGAATAAAATTTCCCGTTAAATTTTTAAACAAAAAAGAGCTGACAAAGTCAGCTCTTTGAGCATATCCGCCCGGTGTTTCTTCAGCCAGCCAAGTTGCCGTGGCAATGCTTGTATTTTTTGCCGCTGCCGCAGGGACAGAGATCATTGCGCGCAACCTTTCCCCAGGTACCGGGATCCTGCGGATTGAAGTTTTGTCTGTCATATTGGAACGGCATCTGCTTTTCTGCCGTCGGCGCAGAAGAACCGACCAGAGCCTCCGGCGATTCATGAATGGCCTGCATGTTGGTATGCTGTTGAGTGCGGGATTCAACGGCAACGGCGTCTTTATTCTGAATGACCGTGCGCAACAGAATAAAAGTGACTTTTTCGCCGAGCTGGTTCAACATTTCGGAAAACAGGTTAAAAGCCTCTTTTTTATATTCGTTGAGCGGATCTTTCTGTCCGTAGGCGCGCAGAACAATCGTGTGGCGCATATAGTCCAGCGTTGCGATATGGTCTTTCCACAGGGCGTCAAGCTCCTGAAGCAGGACTGATTTTTCAACCAGACGGACAATATCTGCCGGAACGTCGGCATTTTTGGCGGCAAGATTTTCGTCAATCGTATCATTGATAAGATCAACCAGCTTTTCGCTGTCCATTTCGGGCTCATCCACCCATTTTTCAATCGGCAGCTCCAGACCCGAAAAACGCGCCATATCCTGCCGAATGTCTTCCGCCGGCCACTCGCGCGGCGCGGAACCGTACATAATGCGAGAATAAACCATATTGCGAATTTGATCATGCCGCATATCGGTAACGGTTTCGGACACGTCCTCGGCTTCCATAAGCTCGCGGCGCTGCTCATAAACGACTTTGCGCTGGTCATTCATCACGTTATCGTATTTAAGCAGATTTTTGCGGATGTCAAAGTTGCGTTCTTCAACCTTTTGCTGCGCTTTTTCAAGCGCTTTGCTGATCCACGGGTGAATCAGCGCTTCACCTTCGGGCAAGCCGAGCCGTTGCAACATCACGCTCATACGCTCAGAGCCGAAAATGCGCATCAAGTCGTCTTCCAGAGACAGATAGAATTTTGACGTCCCGGGATCCCCCTGACGTCCGGAACGTCCGCGCAACTGATTGTCAATGCGGCGGCTTTCATGGCGCTCGGTGCCGAGGATGTAAAGACCGCCGGCCGCTTTTACCTTTTCTTTGTCGGCGGCGACTTCGGCCTTGATTTTTTCGCGCAGGGCTTCAATCTGTTCGGGCGTCTCATCGCCTTTGAGGCTTTCTTTGAGACGCATGTCAACGTTGCCGCCGAGCTGAATGTCGGTACCGCGTCCGGCCATGTTGGTGGCAATGGTAACCGCGCCCGAAACACCGGCCTGGGCAACAATGGCGGCTTCGCGCTCATGGTGGCGCGCATTCAGGACTTCAAACTTGACGCTTGATTTGGCACGCAGCAAATCTGCCACCAATTCTGATTTTTCGATTGACGTAGTACCGACCAAAACCGGCTGTCCTTTTTCGTGACATTCGAGAATGGTTTTGATAATGGCATCGTATTTTTCTTTTTCGGTACGATAAATTTCGTCATGCAAATCTTCGCGCAAAACCGGTCGGTTCGTCGGAATTTCAACGCAGGTAAGATTATAAATGTCGCCGAACTCGGCTTCTTCCGTCATGGCCGTACCGGTCATACCCGAAAGTTTGGGATAAAGGCGGAAATAGTTCTGGAACGTGATGGAAGCGAGCGTCTGATTTTCGGATTGAATAGTAACGCCTTCTTTGGCTTCAATCGCCTGATGCAAGCCATCGGAATAACGGCGGCCTTCCATCATGCGACCGGTAAATTCGTCGATAATGACGACTTTGTCGTTTTTGACAATGTAATCAACGTCGCGCAGGTGCATCTTGTGCGCACGCAAAGCCTGATTGACATGATGAACAAGACTGACGTTGGCAATATCATACAAACCGCCTTCCTTAATGAGGCCGACCTGTTTGAGCAGCGCCTCGACGTGCGTCATACCTGCTTCGGTGAGAGTCACACTGCGGGCTTTTTCGTCTTTTTCGTAATCGGCGTCAACCAGTTGCGGAATAATTTTATTGACCAGAATATATTTTTCGGATGAATCTTCGGCGGCACCGGAGATAATCAGCGGAGTTCTCGCCTCATCGATCAAAATCGAGTCGACTTCGTCGACAATGGCATAGTTAAACGGCCGTTGCACCATGTCGGAAAGACGGAACTTCATGTTGTCGCGCAGATAATCGAAGCCGAGTTCGTTGTTGGTGGCGTACAAAATGTCGGCATTGTAGGCGATACGGCGTTCTTCATCGGTTTTGTCATGAATAATATAATCGACGCTCAACCCCAAAAAGCGGTATACCTGCCCCATCCATTCGGCGTCGCGCTTGGCCAGATAGTCGTTGACAGTGACGATGTGCACGCCTTTGCCTTCCAAAGCGTTAAGATAAGCGGCAAGCGTGGCGACCAGAGTTTTGCCTTCGCCGGTTTTCATCTCGGCAATCTGCCCTTTGTGCAAGACGATGCCGCCGATAAGCTGAACGTCATAATGACGCTGACCGAGAGTACGTTTGGCCGCTTCGCGGACAACGGCAAAAGCCTCAGGCAGAATATCGTCCAAGGTTTCGCCGTTTTTAAGGCGGTTGCGAAATTCTTCGGTTTTGGCACGAAGCTGTTTGTCGTCAAGCGGAGCAACTGACGGTTCGAAAGAATTTATTTTTTCTACGATTTTGTATTGTTTGCGGACATATCTGTCATTGGCACTGCCAAAAATTCTGCGTGCAAGCGAGCCTATCATGTGATTAAAATTCCTTATTTAAATATATACGTTAGTCTACATTTAGTGTTTTATCGACCGGAAGTCAATAGTTGCCGACAACTTATACCTCGCGACAAAAAAAAGTTGGAAATCGGCAAATAATTATTATATAAGGAAAAAAGAATTAATCTTTGCATAAGGAGAATAAACATGAACAAGAAATATCTGGCTTTGGCTTTGATGGGTATGGTTATTGCCGCCGCCGATGCCCGAGCCGAAGGAAAAAACGGCGTTGCCGCCGTTGTCAACGGCAAGGATGTAACCGTCGCCTCAATGCGCGACGCCTACAACAGCAATCCGGCCATTAAAAACAAAGCCTCTTTTGACGAGTTTTACAAAAAGACGCTGGATGTCTTTGTCGACGGCGAACTCGTCTATCAGGCGGCCGTAAAGGAAAACATTCAGAATACGCCGGAATACAAAAATCAGCTCAAACTGGCCGAACAGGAACTGGCACGCAAAATTTACCTGGAGAAGAAAGTTGCCTCACAGGTAAACGATGCCGAGGTCAAAAAGCTTTATCAGGAATATAAGACCAAGTTCCAATCAGAAAAAGAAGTCAAAGCCAAACATATCCTGGTCGACAGCGACGCCAAGGCCAAGGAAGTTATTGCCAAACTCAAAAAAGGCGGAAATTTTGACAAACTGGCCAAGGAATATTCCAAAGAGCCGGCCGATCTCGGCTATTTTACCAAAAAAGTCATGGTACCTGAATTCGGCGAAGCCGCCTTTGCCATGAAAAAGGGCGAATACTCCAAAACCCCGGTCAAAACCCAGTTTGGTTACCACGTCATCAAAGTTGAAGACGTCCGCGATTCCAAACCGGCAAGCCTGAAAGAAGCTGAGCCGCAGTTGAAAGCCATGGTTACGCAGGGAGCACTGGCCAAAACTTTTCAGGAACTCGGCAAAAACGCCAAAGTTACAAAATATGACCTCAAAGGCAATGTGATTGAATAATCCGTTTGCTTAAATTCTTAGGTATATTCTACATTGAAAATTTATCCCGAAAATTGCTATCACAATTTTCGGGATTTTTTTTGCTTACAAAACTTTCAGAGAACAGTTTTCGGAACAAATTTTCTCAATATATCGGAAATTGCCGACACAATGAGATAACCTTCTCTGCCGTCTGAGCAATAACGGTTTCGGCATTTCCGGCTGACGCCGCGTCAACGACATCGGCTATCCAATTGCCGATTTGTTCAAATTCGGCCTCTTTAAATCCGCGAGTAGTTCCGGCCGGCGTACCGACACGAATGCCCGAGGTAACCTTCGGCGGCATCGGATCAAACGGAATGGCATTTTTGTTGCAGGTAATATGCGCCTTGTCCAACGCTTCGGCAATGATGTCGCCGGTCACGTTTTTCGGCCGCAGATCGACCAGCAGCAAATGCGTATCTGTTCCGCCCGAAACCAGATTCAACCCTCTGGCTTTGAGCGTCTCGCCCAAAACCTTGGCATTTTTGACAACCTGCGCGGCATATTCCTTAAACTGCGGCGTCAAATCTTCCTTAAAGCAGACAGCCTTGGCCGCAATCACATGCATCAACGGTCCGCCTTGGCTTCCCGGGAAAATCGCCGAGTTTATTTTTTTTGAAAGATCTTCGTTATTGGTCAAAATCATTCCGCCGCGCGGGCCGCGCAACGTCTTATGCGTCGTCGTTGTCACCACGTCGGCCCACTTCAGCGGATTCGGATGAACGCCGCCGGCAACCAGTCCGGCAAAATGCGCCATATCCACCATCAGATACGCGCCGCACTCATCGGCAATCTTACGAAAACGCGCAAAGTCAATCTGCCGCGGATAAGCCGAACCGCCGGCTATAATCAGTTTGGGTTTATTTCCGGCAGCCAGTTTCTCAACCTGTTCATAATCAATCAGTCCGGTATCTGCGCACACACCATAGGCAACGGCATTCAACCATTTTCCGGAAATCGAAACCTTTGAGCCGTGCGTCAGATGTCCGCCGGCGTCAAGGCTCATCCCCATAATCGTATCATGCGGTTGCAAAAGAGCCAGATAAACCGCCGTATTGGCCTGGCTGCCCGAATGTGGCTGAACATTGGCAAATTTGCAGTCGAACAACTCCTTTGCACGTTCAATCGCGAGTCTTTCGACAACGTCGACAAACTCACAGCCGTGATAATAGCGGCGCCCCGGATAACCTTCGGCATATTTGTTGGTCAGAATGGACCCCTGCGCTTCCAGCACCGCGTTGGAAACAATGTTTTCCGAGGCAATCAGTTCAATCTGCTCCTGCTGGCGCTTCAGCTCGCATTGAACGGCGTCAAATATTTCCTTGTCTTCTTGTTTTAATTCCGTCGTAAAATCCATTCTAATCTCCTGTCTTGTCTAATTCATCGATTCGTCTCTGATGCCGACCGCCCTCAAAAGAAGCCGCCAAAAACGTATTCAAATATCTGACAACGTCTTCGGGTTTCTGCATCCGACCGCCAAAAACGGCGACATTCGCATTATTGTGCTCTCGCGCCAACCGTGCAACGTCATTATTATATAAGAGCGCCGCACGAATTCCTTTATGCCTGTTGGCAGCAATCGAAATGCCGATTCCCGTACCGCAAATAAGGATGCCGAGTTCTGCTTTTCCGTCAAGAACATATCGGCACAGATCGTCGGCAATCAGCGGATAATCGCAGGATTCTTCGCTGTACGCCCCCAAATCTTCGAGCTTAACGCCTTGATTTGCAAAGTGATTTACCAGATATTCCTTAAGCGTGAAACCGCCGTGATCCGAAGCTATCGCTATTGTCATAAAGCGCTCCTTTCCTGCTGAAATTCAAACTTTTGCTATCATATAACAAAGTTGTGATAAAAAAACATCTTTTTTAAAAAAATCTATTGACGTGGGAAAAAATTATTGTATATATAGAGGCACCGATTGAGAGACGGTAACCAGTTGGCCGGTTGGCAGAGTGGCTCATGCAGAGGACTGCAAATCCTTGTACATCGGTTCAATTCCGGTACCGGCCTCCAAAAAGTTTTTTACCGTATTCCGGCTTAGCTCAGCGGTAGAGCAATCGGCTGTTAACCGATCGGTCGCCTGTTCGAATCAGGCAGCCGGAGCCATCAGAAAACCACCCTTAACGGGTGGTTTTTTTATAGCTTTTGCTCTCCTGAACGAACAGGCGAAGCCTGTTTTCGCTTCTCCCTTTCATAGATTTTTTATTATCCTTCTCAGGCTTGACCCGAGACCCCAAATTGTGATTCGTTATTTGTAAGCGGCGGCAAAATGGAAAGCAAAAATTGTTAGGACAACCGATTATTAATGATTACGATATTAAA
>CAYNBB010000022.1:0-6228 GCA_964395655.1 uncultured Azospirillaceae bacterium
CCGATCTTTTCCTGAATTTCTGCCCACAGATGCGGATCGCGTTTTTCGGTAATGATTTTTTGCTGATTTTTATAAGCGGCAACGGCAAGTTCGGCAATGTCCGAGCTTTGGGTCAGACTGGCAATCAGCGAGAGGTGGTAACCGAGCCGACCCTGAATGCGAGCCCAAAATTCGGGAAACAGAGCATAGGTAAAAATTTTTTCGGTTTCGCGCAGGTTGAAGACGGAATCGCGCAGCGCCTGAAGTTCGTTTTTCTGTTTCCAATAGTCGAAAAACAAATCGGCCAACCGGTAAGATATGGCACCGTAGTCATAGGGATAGTTATATTTGCCGAGATATTTCTGAGCCAATCGGTAGTTGTTGATGGCGCCTTTGTAATAAGTGCTCGGACGCTTGAGAATATGATTGGCGGCGGAATCGTAAAGTTGGCCGAGATGATAGTAAATGCAGCCGAGATGAATGGGATTCTTGATTAGATCCTGATGAGAAATTGCCGTTTCAAGCAGGTTTTTGACGATTTTGAAGTCTTTGTCGGTTTCGGCTTCGAACGAATAGCTCAGATAGATGGTACCCAGAAAATTCATGACAAACGGAAGGTATTCGACAGACAGTTGTTTGGCCGAGTTGTCCGAAGACAGGGCGGCAATTATTTTTTTGAGCAGATAGCGTTTTTGAATGCGAAGCAGGCGTGTCGGCGCGGCGACGGCACTGACGGCGGCACCGTAAATCAGGTTTGCCAGCGAACCGGGAAAACGTGAGTTTGCGGTGAACAACTCGGCCGGAAAATAAAGACTGTCGAGAATGGAGGTAAAAGTTCCGGCAGAGGCTTCGTATTGAAGATTGGTTTGAAAGTTGAGACGGATTTTGTCATTTTCACGACAGCCCCAGATTAAAACGTCGGCTCCGCTTTTGTCGATAATGGTTTGTCCTTTTTCGAGCAAATCAAAAAAGGAGCGGCTTTCCAGGTTGAGGAAAGACTTGTTGAACGGCTCGTTGAAATAAGCAATTCGAAGCCCTTCTTTGGGTTTGAGCAGCGAGCAGATTTTTTCGGCGCCGGAGCTTTCGACATTATCGGCAAATTCGGTAACGACGATTTTGAAGTTTATCAGCTCGGCCGCTTCGGGCGAGAGATCATCCGGAGAGGCCGGTTTGCTTTGCAGAAAAGCATGTTTGAGGAAGTCTAAAAAGTTCATTTCTTTCTGCGCCCCTTGTTTTTGAGGTTTTGAGAAATTTCCTGTATGTTTTCCCGAACGTCGTTAATAAACTTTTGATTTGTTTCTTTAAGGGAATGAGAAATATGACGCCAGTTGTAAATGCGGTACAGCTGCCATAAAACGACCAGCAGACAGAACAGCGGGATTGAGTAGTCGTTCGGTGCAAAAGCCTGAAAGCTGCCGAACAGAATGCAAACGGCATTAATGCGCAGCAGATGCCGGTTGACGATTGACGGCGTCATTTCGGCATCGGTTATGCGCAAATAGAAAGTGTTGTTTTTGGCAATGGCAAACCGGGGCAGAAAGGTCAGTTTCCGGCTCATGGCGAAAACAATTTCAATCAGCGGATAAAGCGTAAAGACCAAGAAACAGGATCCGGCGCCTTCGGCAGAAGCGTAGATTATCAGCCAGCCGAGCATAAAACCGAGCAGGTTGCTCATTTGATCGGATATCCGCAGGTTGGGATTTTGACGGCCGGCGATGAGAAAGCCCGCAAAGCAGGCGGCAATGCAGGAACTTAAAAAGCCGAGAGCCAGAGGCAGAGCACCAATGAAATAAAGAAGCATTCCGCCGAGAGTCGGAGCAAATGCCTGAATGCCGATCAGTCCCGGGTTGAGATTCAATATACGCGGGCAATAGCAGATCGTCAGCCATAACAGCGCGGTGAGAAACCGGTTGACGACAGCCGGCATCGCCGCCGAAAAGGTGATGTCAATGCCGAAACCGAAGACAATGCCGCCGCAGCAAACCGTCAAAGCGATAAATTGCACCCAGGGTTTGGGAAAAGCCAAAGTCAGAAGCGCCAATGCCGGCAGCGCGATTGCGGGGACGGCAAAAGCCGGCGCGGAGATGCCGGAAACAAAATCGGCGGGCATCCAGAACAGCACGGCAAAAACAATAGCGCAGCAACCTACGAGCAGACTGACGGCAAAAAACGGAGCGTTGAAAGAAGGACGGCCTTTGCGGGCGATTAGGGCAAAAGCGAAGAAACTGCCGATAAGACAAAACAAAATTCCTGAAAACATTATTCCGGTATCCGACAACATAGAGCCTACTCCCATATTTCTTTTGGGAATATTTTATAATGCTTTTGCGTTCTTCTTCAAGCAGGATTGTTATTTTATGCTAGTATTTGTTACAGAGACGGCTAAGCAACTCATGCAGAAACGGGTATCGTTTGTCGTTGGAACCGCTTTGACGGGCGATAAAAGCGTTCAGACGTTCAAAATACTGAGGTTTTGCGGTGCTGACGCCGTGTTGCAGCGGCGATGTCCAGGCAGAAGGAATTTCATAAAGTTTGGCCAGCAACGTCGTCTCGGAAAGGACAGCGTTGTCCGCGGCGGCCAGGTCGCTTATTTCGCCGAGAAGAGTGTCGACGGCTTTGCGGCCGTCTTCGGTTTTGGCCAGTTGAAAAACGTTTTGTTCGAATACTACGGTCAGAAGACCGTAAGCCAATCGTGGTCCGAGGTGGTTCCATAGATTGGATTTGTCATCTTCCAAAAAAACGGTCGCGATGCCGGTCGGTTCGAAAAGTTCGGACACCGCGGCGGCTTCGTCAGACGTGTCGTTAAGGGAAAAAGTGACTTTCGGGGAATGTCCGTAGATGTTGATATGGTTTTTTGCACGAGTGAGCCAGCCGTCGAAAAAGGCGCGGATAACCGGTTTTTTGACTATCTCGGGCAAAATTGCACAGTGTTCCGGAAAACAAAAGCTGATAATTGTCGTATCGATCAGAGGTGCAGGCGACAGAAGCGTCAGGTCTGCCCGTTGATGTTCGACGGAAGAGGCAAGCAACAAAACCTGCGGTCGGAACGGAAGTTCGTGGGAAAAGCGAAAATTGTTGCGCGGGTTTTTGAGGCGCGCAGAATCTTTGAAGATAAAGTCGGTGGCATTATATTCGTCGGCATTTTGCGGCGGGCACAGCAAACAGACGCCGTGTCCAAGGTTTTGAAAAGCGTCGGCCAGGTAAAGAGCCAGCGCGTCGGTGCCTAATACGGCGATGTTTTGCGGTGTTACGGAAACTTTATTTGCGGTTTTGCCAAAGAGCATCAGTTATTTCTCCTTTTTCAGGCAGGCGATGAAAAAGCCGTCGGTTCCGCCGAATTCCCGCAGATGGCAGGGAAGCGTGCGAATATATCCTTCCGGCGTCAGGATTTCGGATATTTCGGCAGGCACAAAAGCGTCCAGCGGTTTGATCCGGAATTCGGGGTTTTGTTTCAAAAAGGCGGCAATTTGCCCTTCACCTTCGGTTTTGGTCAGTGAGCAAACGCAGTAAACCAGAGTGCCTCCGTTTTTAAGGGCTTTTGAAACGACGGAGAGAATTTGTTTTTGTACCGCGGTCTGTTTTTCGACATCGGCGGCGTTTTTGATGTGTACCAGTTCGGGATGGCGGCGCAGGGTACCTGTGGCCGAGCACGGTGCGTCAAGCAACACGGCGTCAAACAGCGGTTCGGAAAGGCCGTTCAGATAGGAGACGGCGTCGGCACAGATGATTTCCGGCGCGGGCAGTCTGAGTCGAGCCATGTTTTCTTTAAGTTTGCTCAATCGGGATTCCGATATGTCCAGCGCAGTGACAACGGCGCCTTGAGTCAGTAGTTGGGCGGTTTTGCCTCCCGGAGCGGCGCAGAGATCGAGGATTTTTTTTCCGCCGAGGTTGTCTCCCAGAATTTTGGCTGCCAGCGAAGCGGCAAAGTCCTGTACCCACCAAGCGCCGTCTTTGAATCCGGGAAGACAGGTTATGCCGCCACGGTTGTCGAGGCGCAGGGTTCCGGTAGGCAGCAGCCGTGCGCCGAGTTTTTGTGCCCAAAGTTCCGGGTTGCCTTTGCAGGTAAGGTCAAGGGCAGGCTCGTTCAGAAAGGTTTGCTCAATCCGGCGGACGTTTTTTTTGTCGTAGCCGGCGTTTAGAATTTTGCGAAACTCGGGCGGGAAAAATTCTTCGTCAGTCACGGCGGGCAGTGTTTCTTTAGCGGCGGCAACTTTGCGCAGAACGGCATTGGCAAAACCGGCGACATATTTGTCGAGCTGTTTTTTTATCAGTTCGACGTAACTGTTGATGGCGGCATAGTCGGGCGTATCCAGATAAAGGATTTCGGCGGTGCCGAGAATCAACGCGTACCAGGCGAAGGCCGCGCGCGGCGGCAGTTTCTTTTTGACAAACCGTTTAAGCAGGCGTTTGATGCCTGTCAGACGGCGCAGAGCCGTCTGTATCAGCATATTGACAAAGGCGGAATCACCGCCGATCTCCTTTTCAAATCGGCATTTGGCTTCGGAAGCAAAAGTTTTGTTTTCGATAATGTCTTGCAGAATTCGGACTGCGACGGTACGGGAATCGGTCATGGCATTCTTTCGCGGATTGTTCGGTTTGCGGTTATTGTATTTGATCGACGTCAAAATACAAGTCTTAAAAATAGACTCTTGTCAAAAGGATTAAATTAAGGTAATTTTTGAGGTCAGTTACAGATTTAGCCACAAGGACGGAATTGATGAGTAAAAGATTTGACGGAAAAGAGACTTTTGAGCAATGGCAGGAAAGCTGGAAATTGGAAGACCGCTATAATTTCAAGACTATTGAAAAAAAGTGGCAGGCAATTTGGGATGAAGAAAAAGCCTATCGTGTCGAAATAGACAGGAACAAAGAGAAGTTCTACGCTCTGGTCGAGTTCCCGTATCCGTCGGGTGCCGGGCTGCATGTCGGACATCCGCGCTCTTATACCGCTCTTGACGTGATTTCCCGCAAGAAAAGAATGCAGGGGTTCAACGTACTTTATCCGATGGGTTTTGACGCTTTTGGTCTGCCGGCCGAGAACTACGCCATTAAAACCGGCGTGCATCCTGCAGTTTCGACGGCGGCCAATATTGCGACGTTTACCAAGCAGCTGAAATCGCTCGGCTTTTGTTTCGATTGGGACAGATGTATCAGCACCTGCGATCCGGAATATTACAAATGGACGCAGTGGATGTTTATCAAATTCTTCGAAAAAGGTTTGGCCTACAAAGACAAAATAGCCATCAACTGGTGTCCGTCCTGCAAAGTCGGCCTGGCCAACGAAGAAGTTGTCAACGGCTGTTGCGAACGCTGCGGCGCGCAGGTCGTACGCAAGGATAAAGAACAGTGGATGATCGCGATTACCAAATACGCCGACCGCCTGATTAACGATTTGGACGATCTGGATTTTATCGACCGCGTCAAGTCGCAGCAAATTAACTGGATCGGTCGTTCGGAAGGCGCCGAGCTTGACTTTAAATTCGGCAATGACAAACTGACTGTGTTTACGACGCGGCCAGATACCGCTTTCGGCGTAACTTATATGGTTTTGGCGCCGGAGCATGAGTTTGTGCGGAAATACATGGATAAATTCGAGAATCCCGACGAAATTCGGGCTTATGTCGAAGCAACCGCCAAGAAGTCCGATTTGCAGCGTACGCAGGAAGACGGCAAAACCGGCGTTGAGCTTAAGGGAATAAAAGCCGTTAACCCGTTTAACGGCAAAGAGATTCCCGTTTTTATTTCGGATTATGTTTTGACCGGCTACGGTACCGGCGCAATCATGGCGGTTCCGGCGCATGATCAGCGAGATTATGATTTTGCCAAAGTATTTGATTTGCCGATTGTTCAGGTTCTGGCCGGCGGCGACATTTCCGAGAAGGCTTTTGAAGAAGACGGCCTGCACATCAATTCGTCTTTCCTGGACGGCATGAACAAGGAAGACGGCATGAAGGCCGCAATCGACTATGCCGTCAAAAACGGTTTCGGCCGGTCTAAAGTTAACTTTAAACTGCGCGACTGGGTCTTTTCGCGTCAACGCTATTGGGGCGAGCCGATACCGATGGTTTATTGCGAGCATTGCGGCTGGCAGCCGATACCGGAATCCGAGCTGCCTTTGAAACTGCCGGAAGTTCCCGATTATCATCCGAACGATGAAGGCGAATCGCCGTTGTCAAAAGCCGGAGACTGGCTGTATACCAAGTGTCCGAAATGCGGAGCCAGAGCGCGGCGCGAGACCGACACGATGCC
>CAYNBB010000022.1:6328-8595 GCA_964395655.1 uncultured Azospirillaceae bacterium
GCATACGGTGCCGATACGTTTCGTCTGTATGAAATGTTTATCGGTCCGTTTGATCAGGTAGCGATGTGGTCGGACGAGAGTTTGATGGGCGTCTATCGTTTTGTCGGCAAGGTTTTCGGCCTGTTCAAGAAAGTTTATGACATTCCCGCTTCAGACAAAGATCTGCGGGCAATGCACAAGTGTATTCTGGAAGTGACCGAGCGAATTGATCAGATGAAATTCAACACGGCGGTTTCGTCGTTGATGACTTATGTCAATTATATGTCAGGTCTGGATAAGATTCCGGCGGAGTTGTATCGGAACCTTTTGAAACTGATGGCGCCGTTTACGCCGCATCTGGCTGAAGAAATGTGGGCGCGGTTGGGCAATTCGACGTTGATTATTACCGAGAGCTGGCCGCAGGGCGATGCCAAAACGGCTCAGGATGACGTGGTGACGATTGCGGTTCAGATTTGCGGAAAGATGCGCGGAACAATCGAGGTTCCGGCAAATTCTTCCAATGAAACCGTTCAGACCGCCGCGTTGGCGCTTGACAATGTCAAACGACAGACGGAAGGGCGGGAAATCAAGAAAATTATTGTGGTTCCGAATAAAATCTGCAATATTGTCGTCGGAGCTTAATTTGTGAACAGGCGGGAGCTGATGAGAAAACTTTTTTTGATCCTGGCGGGTTGTCTCGCAATGCAGGCCTGCGGATTTGAACCGTTGTACGTGCAGCGGGAAAAATCAGGCAACTGGTATTTTAACGACAAGTTCGATTCCTCGATCAGTGAGGAAATGTCCAAGATTAAAATCAGTCCGATTTCCGATCGCTTCGGTCAGCAAATGCGCAATCAGCTGCTTGATTTGCTGACGCCGCGCGGCGCTCCCAAAAAGCCGCAGTATCGTTTAGAAGTCAGACTGGTTAGTCGGGAAGTGACGCAGCAGGCGATGCGCCGCGATATTACGGCAACCAGCGAGAGGATCAGCTACAAGGTGCAGTATGAGCTCTGGGAAGGCTCGGACATGAAACTGCGCAGCGACAGTATTGCTTTTGTCAGCTATGACATGATGGCCAATCCTTATTCGACGACCATGGCTCAGAAAAAGACCGAAAGCGATGCCGCAAAAATCATAGCCAATGACATTGCTCTGCGTTTGGGAGCTTATTTTCATAAAAAGCTCGGCAAAGGGATTTCCGAACAGTGATTTATAAAACGGCGCAAATCGACAAATATCTCAAAAAGCCCGAGCCGGGAGTGAAGGCCTTTTTGGTTTACGGCTCCAACGAGGGATTGATTGCCGAATACGTGCGCAAGCTGACCGCCACCGTTTCCAAAGATTTGTATGATCCTTTTTGCGTGGTTTATCTGAACGGTGCCGACGTCAATTCGGATCCGGGGCTGTTGAGTTCCGAATATAACAGCCGTTCGCTGATGGGCGGTCGTCGCGTGATCATCGTGCGAGATGCCGACAATAATCTGACCAAGCAGCTCAAACCTTTGTTTGAAAATTCGGAATCCGACACGCTGGTGATTATTTATTCTTCGTCTCTGAACAAAAAATCTTCGTTGACCGTCTGGGCCGACGGCGCTGACTATGCCGCTTCGATCGCCTGTTATGAAGACCGTGACGAGGATATTTTCAGCACTGCCAGAAACATGTTTATCGAAAATTCGATTACGATCGGCAACGAGGCTTTACAGCTGTTGTGTGCGCGTCTTTCCAACGATCGCAAGTCCAATGTCGGTGAGATTGAAAAGCTGATAACCTATCTCGGTGACAAACGCAACGTGACTTTGGACGATATTAAGGCGGCAATCTCCGATCAGTCGACCTCGAATACCGATGACGTTTGTTATTACACTGCCGGCGGCAACAGCGAAAAATCTCAGAAGGCTTTGCAGCGACTGCTGAACGAAGGAGAAGAGCCGATTACGATTGTCCGCGCTTTGTCCAATCATTTTAACCGGCTGATTACCTGCCGCTCTTATATGGAAAACGGCGAAACGGCGGACAATGCCGTTAACAAGCTGGTGCCGCGGCTGATGTTTTATCGGGTTTCGTCATTCAAGCGGCAGCTGGCAATTTGGCCGCGGGAGCGTCTGTTTTCCGTAATGGAGCTTCTGTATAAATGCGAGCGTGACTGCAAGACGACCAATTATCCTTCTTTTGAAATCCTTTCCTATTGTCTGATGCAGGTATCGTCGGCCGCGGCCAAACTGGCAAAAAGCGTATAATGGTCATCTGATACAGAAACTGCAGGTCAGCCACTCAGTCACGTACTT